>JAQWQN010000002.1 GCA_029244465.1 Pseudomonadales bacterium | reverse complement strand
GCCAGTCAAAATGGTCATGACGCGGGATGAAGTTTTCCGTGCCACGGGTCCGACTTGTTCAACGTCTATGGATGTTAAAATCGGGGCGACGAAGGATGGCAAAATAACAGCCGCAGAAGCAACCATGCGTTATCAGGATGGTGCTTTCCCTGGCATTTGGGGAATGCTTGGTGGTTTAACGTCTTTTGCCTGCTACGACTTACCGAACGTTAAATCTTTGGGTATTGATGTCCTCGTCAACCGACCCAAGGTGGCCGCGTATAGAGCACCGTCAGCGCCGATGGCGGCTTTCGGGGTGGAAAGTACGCTGGACATACTAGCAGCTGAATTGAACATGAAGCCTGTCGAACTCCGCTTGCTTAACGCCGCACAAGAAGGGACAAAGGCTTCCTACGGTCCAACATATGGTCCGATTGGAATTAAGCCCACACTGGAAGCCGTTAAAAAGCATCCTCACATGCGTGCCAAGCTTGGTAAGAATCAAGGCCGTGGTATGGCTTGTGGGTTCTGGTTCAATATTGGCGGGCAGACTTGTTCGGACATCAATATCGGACCGGACGGTACGGTCAACCTGACCGTGGGCACAGTCGATGTTGGTGGTGCGCGGGCATCGTTATCATTGATCTGCGCCGAAGAACTCGGTATTCCTTATGAGAATGTTAAGTGTGCGATTGGCGATACTGGCTCTCTCGGACACAACGACACGACTGAAGGCAGCCGCGGTACGTTTTCGTCCGGTATGGCAACGATTTTTGCCGCGCGAAATGCCATTGATGAACTCAAGCAGAGAGCTTCCATTATGTGGGATATCCCGGTTGAAGAAATCGATTGGGCAGAAGGAAAAGCGCTCGCAACCGGTGTGGAGAACTCGAACCTTGGTGAACTGACTTTGGCTGAGATCGCTAAAAAATCGCCGAATACCGGTGGCCCGATAGCGGGGCACAACGAAATAAACGCAGACGGTGCGGGTGTCTCCTTTGCCAGCCACATTTGTGATGTTGAAGTTGATCCAGAGACGGGTTCCACTCGTGTGATTCGGTACACGGTGATCCAAGACGCAGGCAAGGCGATTCATCCCGACTATGTCGAAGGTCAGTTCCAAGGCGGTGCGGCCCAAGGTATTGGGTGGGCTCTGAACGAAGAGTACATTTATGGAGAAGATGGGACGTTGCAGAATCCTGGTTTCCTCGATTACCGGGTACCCGTCTGCTCTGACTTACCGTTTATCGATACGGAGATCTTGGAGATTCCAAACCCAACACACCCCTACGGGGTGCGCGGTGTCGGCGAGACTTCGATTGTGCCGCCTTTGGCCGCCATCGGTAACGCGGTATCCAATGCAGTTGGTGTGCGCATGAACCATGTGCCCATGTCACCACCAAGGATTCTAAAAGCACTTAAGGATGACCAAGCAACGCAGAAGGCCGTCTCCGCCGGTTAGTGGAGATACAGCTTTCAGGTGGAATACGCGATGCTGCGAATGGTGTGAGTTCGATAGAAATCGAGGCGAGCACCATTCGCGAGCTCATGCAAAAATTTGGCGATCAATTTCCACAGATGGCGGAAACTTTGCAAGATGAAGTGGCGGTTTCCATAAACGGCCAGGTCTTTCGCGACAATTGGAACCAAACAATTCCACCGGACTCTGAAGTGTTTCTGATGCCCCGTATTCCAGGTGGTTAATTTGAAGCCGGATGAAATGTTGGCGTTGATGGCACAATTTAGACGCGCCTACGGTAACGCCGATGGTGACGGTCTTCGAGCAGTCGTCACGGACGATTTCAGTTGGCATCAACACGCAGGCGACCCGCTCGAGTTGCCGGGTGGCCGCGTGCTCGTCGGAGTGGATGCACTCCTTGAAGAAGTTAATTGGCGCCGCGAACACTGGACAGATGTCAGCTATAGCCGTCTTGAGGAACGCTCAGCGGGAGACCTTTTAGTACAAACTTTTTCGATTTCTGGCCGCGAGGACGGCCATCCATTTGCCGCTGATGCAGTTGACCTATACCCGGTGGTTAGTGGGCGGATAGCTATGAAAGATACCTACTGGAAGCATCGCAAACAATGAAGCAAGGCCTCTGCTCTCTCGGAGACCATCGTGCAGATCCGACCACTGGACAACGCAGTACACAGGTTGAGCGGCATGCGCAAATTCTACAATATCTGGACATGGCTGAGCCTCTCGGTTTTGATACGGTTGTTGCCGGTGAACACCACTTTTCAGATTTCATCATGTCGGTACCGCAACTGTTCCTTGCGCGTTTAGCTGGGCGCACGGAAAAGCTGCGCTTAGCCACCGGTGTTACGCTCCTTCCTCATCATGATCCAGTTCGGATTGCTGAGGACTTTGCGACCCTCGATGTGTTGTCACAAGGACGCGCTGAGGTCTGGGTTGGTAAGGGTGTAGAACCGAAAGTATACGATCACTTCGGACAGTCTCCGAAAGAGGCCATGGCTCGCCAACTAGAGGGTCTGGAGCTTTTGACCAAATTGTGGACTGAGAGAGAACTAGATTGGTGCGGGGAATATCGGTCTCCCTTAGAGAGCGTTACACTGGAACCTCGGCCAATACAGACGCCTCATCCACCGATCTATATCTCCTGTAGCAATCCTGACGCGACTGAGTTGCCGGCAAAGCTTGGATTAAACCTGGTGATGACTGGGTTAGCCTTTGATTTAGCGCAATTGCGACCCATGATTGAGCGCTACCGGGAAGCATGGGTCAAAGCGGGTCACAGCCACCAAGGAAAGGTCACATTGCTGGCGCATGTTTATGTGGGCAAGACGACGGAAGCTGCGATTAAGCATCTTGAGCAATATCAATTCACCTTTCAAAAATGGGTATTTGCTAAACGCTTTGCTCTGCAACCGGACGAAGTTTCGCTGCCATCTAGAATCACTAATCTAGGGAGCGATGAATGCGTGATCGCCGTTGGCAACGCACAGGCTGTCATTGATAAGGTCAGCCAGCTTTGTGAGTTATCTGACTGCGATCGCTTCATTGTCCAGTGTGATTATGGTGGCCAGCCTTGGCCATTAGTGCGAGAGGGCTTGGAGCGATACGCCGCTGATGTGTTGCCTACGATTGCGAAGTTGTAGGAATGAGGTGGCGCCAGGTTTTGGCAAACAGCATGGCGATGATCATCACAGCGATGAAATAAACCGTCGGTAGGACTGCAACGTCAACCCGTTGCAAAATAGTGGTGGCGATCAGTAGGGCCACGGCCAGGTTTCTAATTGAACCTTCCAGCGCGACTGTTATTCGGTCTTCTACCTTCAAACCACTCCAGTTCGCTAACTGATAACAGAAGAAAAGATTAAGTGTGCATAAACCAAGGGACCACGGCAACGCTTCCCCAATGCCGACAATTATTACGTCCCAATTTTCCGCGATAATTAAGGCGACGCAGACATAGAGCGCAAGTTGTCCGACATTCTGTGCTCTTGCGAGGTGCCGAGTAACCCATTGATCCTGCTTAAACCTAATCAGCATGCCCAGACCGATAGGGAGCAGAACGAGGATGAGTAACTGCAATAGCGTTTCAGAGACAGGCAATCGAATAGGCTCATTCAGGTCTGCCATGAAAAAAGCAAATGCCGCCATGAAGATCGGCACGGTCACAAACGACAGGATGGACGACACTGAGGTCAGCAACACGGAGAGCGGGAGATTCGCGCGCGCGACCAGCGCTAAGATATTGGAAAAACCGCCGCTTGGACAAGCGGCGATGAGTGGCATGCCAATGATGGTCGCATCGCTTAGCGGATAATTAAGCGTCGTCGTCCCTAGGATAATAAGTGCTGTGATCGCCGGAAAACACAGGGTGTGAATGAAAGAACCCAAAATTGGAATGCGAGGTGCCTCTAGCAGTTCTATAAATTGATGCCATCGAAGCTCCATCCCAATCGTTGTCATGACCGACAAGACTACGATCGGAAGCACGTCTTGTTGTACACTGATGTTCATATGAGGAATGAACCATGATATTGCTGGGGCGCGACTTGTCGCCGTTCGTGCGACGATCCGCGACTTTACTCAATCTTTTAGGGATTAGCTATGAGCGAAAGATCGTAGCGACCGCACAAGACACAGATTTAATCCGAGAATATAATCCACTTGGACGTGTCCCAGCGTTGATATTGGCGCAAGACGTCATCGTTGACTCTCATGCGATTGTCGATTTCGCGTTGGAAACTGCGGGTTATCCGGAAAACGTTCTCCCTGGCAGTGGCGAGGGACGACGCGCGGTATTAAAACTCGTCGCAGTGGCCACGGGTGTGATGGAAAAGAGTGTCACCGGCGCCTATGAACGCAGCCAGCGTCCCGCTGAGTTTGTATACGAGCCCTATCGGACATCGGTTTTAAAGCAAGCGACAACTGGACTTGCGTTTTTGGCGGCTTCTTGTCCTGAATCCGGCTACTTTGGCGGGGCCTCTCCTAATTTAGCCGACGTTAATGCGGTCGTTGCTTACGATTTTCTTGGCATCGTATCGCCAGAACTTTCGAATGCAGAAAATCTCATCCCGTTAAGAGGGTTGAGCGAAAGGGCGAACCGTGTAACCGCGTTCGCCACCACAGTTTGGAAACCATAGAACGATCGTTGGAGGAAATATGAGCGGTATAGTTGAAATTCGGGATTATACAATCGACCCGGAAAGATTTTCGGACTACAAAGAGTGGGCGGTATCGCTTGCCGCCCCTTGGCTCAAGGCGAACTTAGACGTTATTGAGTTTTGGATGGATGATGGTATCGAGCCTGAGGTGAGTGGATCTAATCCGCAAGTTTCTGAGAACGGCCAACCAAATGTGACCTGGATTATCCGCTGGGATGACAAAGCAACGCGAGAAGCTGAATTTAGCAAAAGGATGGGGCACCCCGATTGGCAAGAAATTTGGGCTAAGCATCCCTGTCCCGATGGCTATCTGCAGATGAATGCTCGTTTTCTGAGGCCTGCTGCATAAGTCGCCGAGCGTGGGGTGTGATCGACGTAAGTTCGTTTTCACGTGTGGCGACGTTTGCGCTATCTGCAGAACTAGCCGGTGAACCATCTACCGAGCAGAAGCGTCCCAAACTCACACGAAAAATTGTGGCTTCAATCGAGTATCTGCAGTACTTCTGCGATGATCCGGTTCAACGCTTGCATTGAGATGATTTTGGTGGTCGCCATGAGTCGCTTGCGGCAGCGTCGCAGATAATCAATAAAGTTGTGGTCGGCGGGATTCTCTATCGTCAACGACATGAACTGACTGCTGCAGAATCGCTGCAGCCTGCGCACAGAGCGGTTCAAGGCGTTGGGTGTAAGGCCAGGTTAACCGGAGCTTGCGGAATTGGGGCAACGGTAAGTGATGACATTCGACGCTCAGGCACTACAATTGCGGATTATTTGTCGCCATAACATGAATAGAAACGTCTAATGTCCGAATTTTCTCCAGAGGAAGTTGCCTTATTTGAGCAGGTGGTCAAATCCCGTCGTTCTGTGCGTGGGTTTCTCGATAGACGCGTGCCGGAGGAGGTCCTGCGTAAAGTTTTTGAAATCGCGCGCTGGTCACCTTCGGGGACCAATGTTCAGCCATGGCATGTGTGCGTAGCGTCGGGAAGTGTTCGTGATGAAATGCGGGCCGAGATGATGCGAAGAATTTCAAGCAAGGTTCCGATTCAAACAGATCATGCTCCGGATGGAAAAGTGGGGGACCTCTACCGCGAGCGTAAGCGCGCGTGTGCCCGCGCCCTTTACAATGCTATGGACGTGGCGTGGGAAGACAAACCTGCCCGTGCCGCTGCCTATGAAAAGAACTACACCCTTTTTGATGCACCACATGCGGCCTTTATTTGTATGCATGGGGTTTTTGGCACTCAGACGGCCGCCGATGTGGGGATGTTTTCGCAAACACTGATGCTGGCGATGACCGCGAATGGTATTGCCAGCTGTGCACAAGGAACACTGCGCAACTATCCGGATCTGGTGCGAGAAACCTTTGCTTTACCCGAAGATATGAAGGTTTTGTACGGGATTAGTTTTGGCTATGAAGATACGTCAGCCGTCGCCAATATGGCTCGCACCGAGCGGGCGGCGTTCGAGGAAAACTTCCAGTTTCTTGGCTAAGGTTTGCTGCTCTTGGCCTTTGTTACCATGGTGCGCACATCGGCGAGTAGCGCTTTGGCATCGTAGACAATGCCATCTTTAACAGTGTATCGAACCCCCCCGATTCGTTTCACTTGACCTTGCTCGCGGTCGAGGAACATGTGTCCTGTGCCATATAGAAGTTTGAAATTGGCGATGGGATTACCCTCAACCATCACCAGGTCGGCTTTCTTGCCGGGTACGATCGAGCCGATATCGTCTGCCATGCCGAGTAGTTCCGCACCGTTGAGCGTGGCTGCTTGCAACACCTCCAACGGGTGAAACCCAGCTTCCTGCAATAGCTCAAGCTCTCGAATAAAGGCGAAACCGTAGAGCTTGAAGATAAAACCGGCATCGCTCCCAGCGACGATGCGGCCACCCGCGTTCTTGTAGTCGTTGACGAACTGCATCCAGAGGCGGAAGTTATAGCGCCATGCACTTTCGTCGGCGGTAGTCCAATCGAAATGGAATGATCCATGTAGTTGAGGATCCGGTCCAAAGAAACGTTTTAACAGAGGCAGGGTGTAGTCTGTATGCCATTCCGCATTGCGCGCGCGCATGACATCTCGGTTAGCCTCGTAGATTGTAAACGTGGGCGACAAGGTGAAATCAAGCTCGACCATTTCTGCGATAACGGCTCGCCACTTTGCCGAACCGGGTGATGTGGCTTGCGCCCAAAGTCGCCCGGCCTGATTAAAACGCCACTGCTCGTCAGAGTAGTTGTAGTTGGGTGGGTAGTCCTGAATTGTACGGTCTTCGAACAACGCCTCAGGCAGGCCGTACCAGTGCTCCATGCTGTCTAAGCCCAATCTTGCACTATCAAGGGCATTCATGTGATACACACCGTTTTGATCATGATGATTCGCAGTTCCCAGGCCTAGCCGACTGGCTTCTTCGTAGACCGCCGTTTGCACCGACTGCGTGCCGCCCCGCAGTTTGACGCCACGCGCCCCCTTTTTTTTGACCGCACGCACCCATTCTTTGGCGGCTGAGGGCGTCACGATCTGGGTACCCGGAAACATGCTATAGGGGACAATCCGGGGTGCGACGATTCTGTTTTCCGCAGCAAGTTCTGCGTGCGCGACGGTCCAGTCGAGTCCGAGCGTCGATCCTACTTCCCGAACGGTTGTGATGCCATGGCCTAACCAGAGTTTGAATATGTAGGCCGGAGGCGGGGGACCATCTTCTGGCGTCCCTGCATTACCAATATGAACGTGGCTGTCGATAAAACCGGGCAATACGGTCATACCGGTACCGTCAATTTTTTCCACGCTCTGATCAGTCGGAGGACGCGTACTAATTTCGGCAATGCGATCATGTTTGATCGTAATGTGTACTGGGCCTCTCGGTGGCGACCAAGACATTCGATGTTGTCCCTCCGGCTCAAGCTCGC
>JAQWQN010000138.1 GCA_029244465.1 Pseudomonadales bacterium | reverse complement strand
GGCCACTATGATGCGCGCCGGCGTGCCTCTTGTGCAGGCATTTGATATCGTCGCAGACGGCGTCGAAAAACCAAAATTAGCCGAGTTGATAAACACCGTGCGCAAAGATGTTGCAGGAGGCAATTCTTTCGCCCGCGCTATTCGCCAGCACCCAGATCAATTTGATGACCTTTTCTGCAACTTAGTCGATGCTGGAGAACAGTCGGGTGCACTCGAGCAAATGCTGGAGCGAGTCGCCACGTACAAAGAAAAGACTGAATCTCTGAAAGCGAAAGTCCGTAAGGCGATGACTTACCCAATTGCTGTCATGGTCGTCGCAGTCATCGTATCCGGAATTTTACTGGTCAAGGTCGTACCTCAATTCGAGCAAGTGTTTGCTGGGTTTGGTGCAGAATTACCCGCCTTTACTCAGTTAGTGATCGGTTTTTCGGAATTCGCACAAGCCTACTGGCTAATGATTATTATTGGCGCCTTTGTCGCCGGTTTTGTCATTTCTAAAATTCACAAACGCTCGTTAACTTTTCGCGAAACGATGGATAAAGTCGTTCTCAAGTTACCTGTTGCCGGCAATATTGTTGAAAAGTCTGCAATAGCCCGCTTTGCACGAACCCTTTCTACAACCTTTGCTGCAGGTGTACCGCTAGTGGACGCTTTAAACTCAGTGGCAGGTTCCACGGGCAATTCAGTTTTCGTCAAAGCAGTCTATCGTGTCCGCGATGATGTCTCGACAGGTCAACAACTCAACTTTTCTATGCGCACCACAGGTGTTTTCCCCAACATGATATGCCAAATGGTTGCGATCGGCGAGGAAGCGGGCGCGTTGGACGACATGTTAGACAAGTCAGCCAGCTACTATGAAGAGCAGGTCGACAATGCCGTCGACAACCTGACCAGTTTGATGGAGCCAATGATCATGGCTGTCCTCGGTGTTTTAGTAGGAGGGTTGATCATCGCGATGTATCTTCCAATATTCCAACTCGGTGCAGTCGTTGGGCAATAAGCGCGAACGCCCAAATCGGTGAATTTTGATCTTCTGATCGCCTACGGATGGCAATGGCTCACGCTGGCCACGTGGGCTGCGCTTTGTGTCGGCAGCTTCCTGAACGTTGTCATCTATCGACTACCTGTCATGATGGAAAAAGATTGGCGCGCCCAAGCCGAAGAATTTTTGGCGCAAACTGAATCAGGCTCAACAACTGAAGCTGCATCTGCGTCGGACGCTGAAGCCCCAACATTCAACCTTTCTGTGCCGCGCTCCCGCTGTGGCAGTTGCGGACACCAAATCCGCAGTTGGGAAAACATCCCAATACTGAGTTGGCTCTTGCTACGAGGTAAATGTTCAGCTTGTAACACCACGATATCCTGGCGTTACCCTGGCGTTGAGGCGCTAACCGCTTGTCTCACCCTGGTCGTTATAGCCATCTACGGCTTCACTTGGTTTGGTTTGGCCACATGTTTTTTCACTTGGGCTTTGCTCGCTTTAACTTTTATCGACTACGATACCAAGCTCTTACCAGACCAAATCACGTTACCGCTACTATGGCTCGGCCTGTTCGCTAACGGTTTCTTTTCGGGCATTGTCTCGCTCCACGATGCAGTCCTCGGCGCGATGTTTGGATATCTTTTCCTCTGGCTAACCTTTTGGGGATTCAAGCTCCTCACTGGCAAAGAAGGAATGGGTTACGGCGACTTCAAACTACTTGCAGCGCTTGGTGCCTGGCTTGGTTGGATGACACTACCCGGGATCATTCTCATCGCAGCGCTGACTGGGCTAAGTTACGCCATATTCAGATTGGCATTACGACGCCAAACTACAGCAGAGCCCATTCCGTTCGGGCCATTCCTGGCAGTCGCAGGCTGGGTCACCCTAGGTTTTCGTGATAGTGTGCTTGGTCTTTTTTTAGCCTAGATCCTTTATGACATATTTAGTCGGTCTGACCGGCGGCATTGGTAGCGGTAAATCGGCAGCCACTGATCGCTTCAGTGCGCACAGTATCGCGATCGTTGATGCTGACGTTGCGAGCCGCGCTGTCGTACAACCTGGCCAACCTGCGCTCAAACAGATCGCGGCGCACTTTGGTGAAGAGATCATCGATGGCACTGGTCAACTAGACAGGGCTCAGCTTCGCCATCGAGTATTTGCCGAATCTGCCGAGCGCAGATGGCTTCAGACCCTCCTTCATCCTTTGATCAACGTTTACTTAAAAACAGAGATCAAGGCAGCACAATCACCCTACGTCATTCTAGCGAACCCTCTCCTTATAGAATCAGGTCAATACGTTTGGTGTGATCGGATGTTGATTATCGACGTCCCTCGAGACCTACAGATTGAGCGAACTATGACCCGCGACCAAAATACACGCGAACAAGTAGAGAACATTCTCAAGGCGCAAACCGATCGCGAAACTCGCCTTTCGCATGCGGATGACATCATCTGTAACGACAGTCATCTCGCCAAACTGCACACTGCAGTAGATAATCTTCATGTTCAATATTCCAACATAGCTACCACCCTATGACTGACGTAATTCAGGCCGAGACGGCCCGCATCATTCCCTGTCCAACTTGTCAAAAAGCAATGGAGTGGACATCCAAGAATATCTATAGACCATTCTGTTCTGAACGTTGCAAATTGATTGATTTTGGCGAATGGGCTGATGAGCGACATGTCATCTCAGGCGACAACAGAGATATTAGTAGCACTTCCGCGGAAGAAGAATTCGACTAAGTTCGATACTCAGCGTTAATACGCACGTAGTCGTAGGAAAGGTCCGTAGTCCAGATTGATTCCGCCACTTGTCCAGCACCAATATCGATGTGCACCGTAAATTCATCCTGCGCCAAAATTTCGGCACCCGCCGCCTCGGTATAAGTGCCACATATCATCCCACCATCAGCCACCTGGACAGCATCTCCGCCTTGGGTCCCATCGACACCATTGTTTGCACGCAGCCAAAGTTTGATGCGGGAGGTATCAAGGTTCGCTATCGGTGCTCTCCCAATTGCCATGCAGAACCGTCCCCAATTGGCATCCCCAGCAAAAAGAGCCGTCTTGACCAATGGTGATTCAGCAACCGTATAGGCAACACTCAGGCAATCTTCCTCAGTCGCACCGCCGGTAACCTTGACCTGGACGAATTTGGTCGCCCCCTCTCCGTCACGAACTATGCTTTGCGCCAGTTTCAACGCCAGCGCTCGGACAGATGCCAACAACGCCGGGTAGAGGGAATGTTCTCGACCAGAAATCTGCTCGTGCTCTGACGCACAAGTACATGCCAGCATGTAGCAGTCGTTAGTAGACGTATCGCCATCAACCGTAATGCGATTGAAACTATGCCCAAGAGAATCCTGAATCAACAGATCGGCAACGCCTCGCGCCACATTCGCATCCGTCGCCATGTATGCCAGCATTGTCGCCATGTTCGGCTTAATCATGCCAGAACCCTTGGCTATGCCCGTTATAGTGACCGTCTCGCCGCCTAAGTCTAGTCTGGCGGAAGCACCTTTCGGCACGGTATCGGTTGTCATGATCGCTCTTGCAGCATCTTGCCAACCATCTGCATCAAGGCGTCTGCAGCACTCTCCGACGGCTTTGTTGATCCGGTCAACAGGAAGCCGCTCCCCAATTACTCCGGTCGAAAAAGGTTGTACTCGCTCCCTGCCAATTTGCAGTAACCTAGCCACCTCACCACAAACGCTATCGGCATCTGCCTGCCCAGGTTCACCTGTCGCCGCGTTGGCATTGCCACTGTTGACCACCCAAGCCTGTGCGTGTTCGTTGCGCGCACGCGCTAAAACGACCGGCGCCGCAGCAAAGTGCGACTGTGTGTATGCGCCACCAATATTTGACCCTTCAGAGAAAGAAAATACCGCGACATCGTGACGAAGATCCCCAACCTCGCTATCTGGGCCCATTTTTACCGCTGCAGCAGCACTACCAACAAGCGCTCCAGGAACCGCCAAGAGTTCCTTCGGTGGTGCTAGATTAACCGCCACTATGCGGCCTTACCGTGGCACTGCTTATATTTTTTTCCAGAACCGCACGGACAGGGTTCATTGCGACCAACTTTTCGTTCACCTCGGACGAACGTTTCAGCTTTCAGTGATTCGTCTGGCGAAGGTCGCTCGTCTCCTCCCTCTCGCAGCGCTGAAGCATCCGCATGTTGGAAATTCATTTTCGCCTGAGCTTCAGTTCGTCGGCGTCGTTCCTCAGCCTCTACTTCTTCGGGGCGTTCAATTTGTATCCGACTGAGCATCTTCACGACATCAAATTTGATGTTGTATAACAACTCTTGGAAGAGCTCAAACGACTCGCGCTTGTATTCTTGTTTAGGCTGTTTTTGCGCATAAGCTCTGAGATGAATGCCCTGCCTTAGGTGATCCATAGTCGCCAGGTGTTCTTTCCACCGTTGGTCCAATATCTGCAGCATGATCTGTTTTTCAACGACACGCATGTCAACACCTACATTGGTCCACTCCGACTCTTTACCCTGGTATTCTTCTTCGACTTTGGTCAACACCCTATTGACCAACTCTTCCTCTTCGAGATCATCTTCCGCATCCAACCATTGTTGGATCGGTTGCTCGCTAGCCAACTCAGTCGCTAATGCTTGCTGTAAACCTTCCGGGTCCCACTGCTCTTCTATACTCTGCGGCGGAATGTACTGCTGCACCAAGTCAACCACGACCTCTTCGCGAAGCCCGGCCAACGTTTCGCTAATATCGTCTGACGCCATGAGGTCACGTCGCTGTTGGTAGATAACCTGACGTTGGTCATTAGACACATCGTCATA
>JAQWQN010000136.1 GCA_029244465.1 Pseudomonadales bacterium | reverse complement strand
CACCGCCAGCACCTGCCTCTTCTGGCTTGTCGCTGACCATGGCTTCTGTCGTGATCATAAGACCTGCAACAGACGCCGCTGCCTGGAGTGCAGTACGCGTTACTTTGGCTGGATCAAGAATACCCATCGCCAACATGTCACCATACTCGCCAGTCGCTGCGTTATAGCCGTTGTTGCCTTCAAGCGCTGCAACCTTGTCATGCACAACTGCGCCTTCGTCTCCTGCATTAACCGCAATTTGCCGCAGCGGAGAACTCATCGATCGAGTCAACAATGCAATACCAACGTCCTGGTCCTCATTGTCGCCTTTGGCAGCTGCTGCTGCAGAAATTGCACGAACAAGCGTAACACCGCCACCAGGAACAACACCTTCTTCAACCGCGGCACGGGTTGAGTGAAGTGCGTCTTCCACGCGAGCTTTCTTTTCTTTCATTTCCACTTCAGTCGGCGCACCAACTTTGATTACAGCAACACCGCCAGCAAGCTTGGCTAGACGTTCTTGTAGCTTTTCGCGATCGTAGTCAGACGAGGTGTCTTCTATCTCTGCGCGGATCTGCTTGATCCGTCCTTCAATGTCCGCACGATCACCCGCACCGTCAACGATGGTGGTGTTTTCCTTGGTGCTAGATATTCGCTTAGCAGTCCCCAAGTCATCCAGAGTTGCCCCTTCGAGCGTCAGGCCAACTTCTTCAGAAATGACCGTACCACCGGTCAAAATCGCGATGTCTTGCAGCATAGCTTTGCGGCGATCGCCAAAGCCTGGTGCCTTCGCTGCAGAAACCTTAACGATGCCGCGCATGTTATTCACAACTAAAGTTGCCAGCGCTTCGCCTTCTATGTCTTCCGCAATGACCATAAGAGACTTGCCTGCCTTCGCTACATTCTCAAGTACAGGCAGGAGGTCTCGGATATTAGAGATCTTCTTGTCGCACAGTAGAATGAAAGGATCTTCTTGATCCGCAGACATGGAATCTTGATTGTTGATGAAGTAGGGCGAGAGGTAACCGCGATCAAACTGCATACCTTCTACCACGTCGAGTTCATTCTCTAAGCCAGAGCCTTCCTCAACGGTAATTACGCCTTCTTTACCGACTTTGTCCATCGCCTCAGCAATGATTTCACCAACCGCGGTATCGCTGTTCGCGGAAATCGTACCAACTTGTGCGATCGCCTTAGAATCTTCACAAGGCGTCGCCATGCCCAGAATGGCTTCAACCGCGGCGGCAACGGCCTTATCGATCCCACGTTTGAGATCCATAGGATTCATACCGGCTGCAACCGATTTGAGTCCTTCTTGCAGAATTGATTGGGCAAGAACCGTTGCGGTTGTGGTCCCGTCACCTGCCTCGTCAGAAGTTTGGCTAGCAACTTCCTTCACCATCTGTGCACCCATGTTTTCGAACTTGTTCTCAAGCTCAATTTCCTTCGCTACAGATACACCATCTTTCGTGACGGTTGGTGCACCGAAGGACTTGTCAAGAACAACATTTCGACCCTTCGGGCCAAGAGTTACCTTGACGGCATTTGCCAGGGTGTTTACGCCATCCAGCATTTGGCTGCGCGCATCATCACCAAATCTTACGTCTTTAACGCTCATTGATTAGTTCCTCAATTAATTTGTCCTAGAAGGCTTAACCTTCCAGCACACCAAAAATTTCGCTTTCGTTCAGAATCATCAGCTCTTCGCCGTCGATTTTTACTGTGCTACCTGCGTACTGTCCGAAGACGATCTTGTCACCGACTTTGACGTCGAGTGGACGTACATCACCACTTTCTGTCACTTTGCCGTTGCCTGCAGCAAGGATTTCGCCTTGTGATGGCTTTTCGGTGGCGGAATCAGGCAGAACAATCCCACCAGCACTGGTGGTCTCCTCTTCCAACCGACGCACGACAACACGATCGTGTAGGGGTCGAATGTTCATTTATTTGTATCTCCCAAATGATCAAAAACAGGGACAGCGAAATGCCGCCCCAGTAGTCCAATTGGCACTCTCATAACGAGAGTGCCAAATCGAGGCAGGTATCATATGGGCGAAATCTTAGGTTTCAATACCCAATTTGATCTTTTACGGGTGTTTTTCGAAATCGCCGTCGATGGTGATGGGTCGATTGCCCTTATTTGCGCCAATATTAGCACTGTTCGAAGACCCTTCGGCGTACCTCCCAGTCGCCGAAAACTGTGCACCACTAGCGCCAGCAAGCTGCACACGCGCAAGAAGTCGCTTGGCGATAAGCGCACGCGTTGGTGGTAACAGCAATAAGAACCCGACCCCGTCTGTGACAAACCCCGGCGTTATCAAGAGCGCACCGGCAATACCAAGCAAGATGCCTTCAGCCATCTCAGTCGCTGGAATCTCCCCTCGATTCAAACGCCCAACGCCCCGAGTTAAGGTGGCCAGGCCCTGGTGTTTAAGCAGCGCCACACCAATCACAGCCGTTAACATCACCAAAAAGATCGTTGGTAACGTATTAATGTAGCCAGCGACCTCTATGAGTAGGTACATTTCGATGATGGGCGTTAAGAAGAAAATAAGTACTAAGGGCATACAGCGCCAGATCAAGGGTCTACCCGGACAATCTGGGGGTTTCGCGTCGACAAATCAAGGTCGAAGCGACGAACTGAGGCAACAAATTTGGCAGGTCATTTCGATGATTCCGAAAGGAAAGGTCGCGAGCTATGGCCAAATCGCAGCCCTCATCGGGCGCCCGAACCACGCACGATTCGTCGGCGCCACCCTGAGACGTTTGCCAAAAGGTAGCACGTTACCGTGGTACCGCGTCGTGAACGGATCACTCAAGCTCTCCCTACAAGGTGGAAGCAAGGCACGCCAACAACGTTTTTTGGAATCCGAGGATATTATTTTCATAGGCGATCGCATTGCCAAAGCGCACCGCTGGGAGACAGATACATGGCCACCCAAATAGCAAAAGCACAACAACTGCGAGCCCTGCATGAGCAAGGGACATTCATCCTGCCAAATTTTTGGGACGCTGGTTCCGCACGCGTCTTAGAACGCCTAGGTTTCCAAGCACTGGCGTCAACGAGTGCCGGCTTCGCCCAAGCCATTGGCAAACTCGATAGCGCCGTTACTCTGCAGGAAAAGCTCATGCACCTGACCCAGGTGTGCAGTGCCACTGATATACCGGTCAGTGCCGACTTTGAGCACGGTTTTGCCAACGCACCCAGACAATGCGCAGAAAATTTACTCCGAGTCGCTGAGGCGGGCGCGGTCGGTGCGTCGATAGAAGATTGGTCACGTACAGAGATGTACGATATCAATCATGCGACAGATCGAATTGCAGCTTGTGTGGAAGCGCTCGCTTCACTCGATTACCCGTTCACGTTAACCGCCCGCACTGAAGTACTACTGAGACGGACTGGCGATCTCGACGAGGCGATCACTCGATTGCAGGCCTACGATGCGGCTGGTGCTGATGTTCTATATGCTCCAGGTCTATCAAGCACTGAACAAATCCAAACTCTGAAAGAAAGTGTCACTAAACCGATCAATGTGCTCGTTGCCTTTATGCCAGACCTAACTTTTAGGGCGTACGATGAACTGGGTGTGCGTCGCATCAGCCTCGGTAGCACGTTAGCCAATCGCGCCCTCGGAGCAGTGCTCCAGGCTTCAAATCAGATGTTGGAACAAGGCGACTTCATGTGGTCTATGGACGCCCCACCAGGGAACGTCATCAACTCGTTACTCGCGCCAAGCTAACCGCGGTCAAAATCCGCATTCCAGGGGGCGACCCAATACAATAATGCCATTCCGGGCAGCGCAAGGATCGCGCTGAAGTAGAAAAACTCCGTCCACCCAATGCTATCGACAATCCAACCTGACGTACTGGACGCTAATACTCTCGGCAACGATGCCAGAGCTGTAAACAAGGCAAATTGCGTTGCCACTGCCAACCTCGACGTCTCGCGTGCAATAAACGCGACAGAGGCAGCCGTCCCTAGGCCAACACCAAGATACTCAGCGCCGATCACAATCGCCAACACAACTCTATCCGTACCCGACTCAGATAACCAAACGAAGCCAAGAATCGTCAGTACCTGAACGACCCCAAAGGCCCACAACGCCTTATTGATACCAATCTTCAAAATAATCAGAGCGCCAAGAATCCCGCCGATAATCGATGGCCAAAGCGCTGCGTTCTTTGCGATCAGACCAATGTCTGCCGGCTCAAAACCAAGGTCAATATAAAAAGCAGTCGATAACGCCGTCGCCATATTATCGCCTAGCTTGTAGAGCAAGATGAACGCCAGAACAGCGAGAGCACCACCAACCGTACGACGCGAAAAGAACTCTTTAAACGGTGTGACAATCGCTTCCGCAATCGAGGTTGGCACGGCACTGGGTTTCGGTGCTTCACGGATCAGGAGCGTCAGCAATATCGCGCCAGCCATGAAACCGGCCATGATGAAGAAGTTTTCTTGCCAAGTGACCAGATCAACGAGGATAAGCCCGAGGCTACCTGGGATGAGTCCCGACACTCGATATGCCTGAACGTGCACGGTGTTACCTAGCGCGAGTTCGGCATCAGTTTCAAGAATTTCCCGTCGATAGGCATCAAGCACAATGTCCTGAGTAGCACTAAACATTGCGACGCCGAGGGCAATAATCGTTAACTCTAGAAGGCTCTCGCCCGGTGACGACAGACCAAGTGCAGCGATAGAAGCCACCAAACAGATCTGCATCGCGAGCATCCAGCCTCTACGTCTCCCCAGAAACGGTAGGCTGTATCGCTCAAGGATTGGCGACCATAAAAATTTCAATGTGTAAGGATACGTCACTAAGGTGAAGAAGCCGATTGCGGTGAGGCTTACCCCCTCTAAACGCAACCAAGCTGGCACCAACTGGAGTAGCAAGTACAGCGGCATTCCCGAGACCAGACCAGTACCGACACACACGAACATGCGCTGATCTAGCAGGAGTCGGTAGCGCACCGTTGCATTTTCGATCTTGGCGATGAGCTAGTCCCGAAAGTTATCGAATTGAAAGGGTGTTTCTAAATCTGCTTTGCGCACCGCCGCCATGATCGCTTGCAAATCATCGCGTTTCTTAGCCGTTATCCGGACTTTTTCACCGTTAACCTGAGATTGCACCTTCAACTTGGCATCTTTCGTCAGCTTGGTCAGCTTCTTCGCGGTATCTCGATCAATACCTTGGCGAAGAGCGTACCGCTGGCGACGGACCTTCCCCGCGCCCTCGATCGTGCCAGGTTCGATGCACCGGCCATCGATGTCCCGACCCGCGAGCTTATCGCGCAAAATATCTTCAAGTTGGGCAATCTGGTAGTCCTCAGGCGCATGGATCAAGATGGTCTCATCGTCGAGTGCAAAACCGGCATCCACATTCTTGAAATCAAAACGGTTGCGCAACTCGCGAACCGCCTGGTCTACCCCGTTGCGCACTTCCTGCAGATCAACTTCAGACACGATATCAAACGATGGCATGCTCACTCCTTTGGCGGTCTTTCTTTTGGCCAGTATGTCCAGCATCGACAAACAACACCGATGACAAATAATCAGCCGAGTTAGCGTGAGCCGTCCTTGACATGATCGAACCCCTAGCCTATCAAGGTTGGCCGCAAATCTGTTAACCCGTCAGGGTCGCAAAAAGAGCACGATACATGCCAGATTTAGACATTCCAATATTAGTTGTCGATGACGCCAAGTTTTCCAGTGCGATCATTGCAAAAGTGCTTCGCAATGGTGGCTTCACCAACGTGCGCTTTTCAAACAACCCTCAAGAAGCCATGCGATCACTCGAGAAACGCCCCGCCCACCTCGTGATCGCCAATCGACTAATGCCTTCGATGGATGGACTCGAGCTGACTCAGAAAATTCGTCAGCTTGATTCAGGCCAAAGCCACTATACCTACACAATGATCATGGTTTCTCGCGATGAGCTTGAGGCGCTCCGAACTGCATTCGAAGCGGGTGTGGACGATTTTCTCAACAAAGCACATATCCGCAGCCAGCTTCTCCCACGCGTTCTGGCCGCAGCAAGGGTCACCAAGCGTGAAAACGAACTTATCGAAGCCCAAACACACCTAAATAAAAAGGTAAAAGACCTGCAGACCAGCGATCTTGTCGATCCTGTGACAGGACTGGGCAACCTCCGCTTCACACTCGAACGCCTACAGGCAACGCTGCAGCAGAGCGAAGCTCGTGGCGGCACGGCCTGTTTATTACTTGTCGGGATCAACAATCTCGAGGAAATTAAGCATCAGTTTGAGCAACATAGCGTCGATGAAATGATGTCTGGGATGAGCGCTAAAATTAGAAGCTTGGTCCGACCACTAGACCTGGTCAGTCGACCGGAACCGAATCTCTTCGCCGTGATCACGCTTCAGGATTCAATGAAGGACTTGACGTCAAAGAGTTTTAAACGAATTTTTGACAGCCTCTACATGCACTCCTTTAGGACCACAGAGGGCCATATTCCGGTTGTGGTGGGAGTATCAATTACTGCCGCTAACAGTTTGACAGGTTATCCCAAAGCAAAGAACTTCATGAGCTTCGGCTACGACGGCCTAAGATCATCGTACGACACGGGTATCGTCTCAATCCGCTCCTTCAACCCACAGACGGACAACAATGGTTAAAAATACTACCAAGAAACGAATTTCCAAGGTCACGACCCGCGCCGGAGACAAAGGCTCAACCAAACTCGCGACTGGCAAAACAATTTCGAAATCGAGTCAATACGTCAAAACCGTTGGCGCTATCGATGAGTTAAACAGCCACTTGGGATTGGTACTGTCTGATTTGGACCATGGCAAACAAGCTTCCGCACTCATCGCCATCCAGCAAGACCTTTTCGACATCGGCGCGGTTCTCGCCCTGCAAGGCAGCGAGCGCTTCGAAGCACCAGATTATGCAGCAATCGAATTCCAGACCGTTGCGACGAACGATGAACTGCCACCCTTAACAGAATTTGTCTTACCTCGCGGTAACCGACTCGTCAGTCAGTTGCATGTTTCTCGCGCTGTCTGCCGTCGTGCAGAAGCTGAGTTTTGGTGTCTCATCGACTCAAATGAGACTACGCCCGCGTCATATCTGCGCAGCGCGCAGTATCTCAACAGGCTGTCCGATCTACTTTTTGTCCTTGCCCGATATCACGGTCAGGACGACGAGCAACAATGGCGAGGGCCGAATTCAAACGATTAATGATTGAGAAAGTGATCGCACTACAAGGCCAGGTGGCGAAGATCCCCCAACAATTCCGTTAGGCGAACCATGAATCGACCGCCATCGGCACCATTTACCACACGATGATCGTAGGACAAGGACAGTGGCAAAACCTGACGAGGCTCAAAGCGGTCTTCAACCCACAGCGGCTTGGTTGCCAATCGAGCAACGCCGAGGATGGCGACTTCTGGTGCGTTAACAATTGGCGTAAAGCCTGTGCCGCCCAATGCACCCAAACTCGAAATAGTGAACGTGCCACCCGCCAAGTCATCCAAACCCAATTTTTTTATGCGTGCTTTCTCCGCCAAATCAGCTATTTCAGCGGAAAGCGCCCAAACATCTTTCTTATCAGCATCGCGTATCACCGGCACAACTAGCCCTTCCGGGGTGTCTACCGCCATGCCAATATTGATGTAGTCCTTGACGATCAAGCTGTCGCCATTTACATGCAATGAACTATTGAATTCGGGACGTTCGTGCAACACTTTACAACATGCCTTAACAATAAAAGCTAAGGGTGTTAGCCGGATACCGCGCGCTTCCGCTTGCGATTTTAGGCTTTTACGAAACACCTCCAAATCAGATATATCGACTTCGTCATGTTGCGTAACGTGCGGAAGGTTCACCCAACTCGCGTGTAAATTAGTTGCGCCACGCTGACGTATTCGGCTTAAGGGTTGTTCATGCACCGGACCAAATCTTGCGAAATCAACCACCGGTACAGCCGGTAGACCGCCAAGCAAGTCTTGTTCTTCTAATAACCGCGCCTTAACAAATGCCTTAACATCATCTTTTAGAATTCGATTTCGCTGACCCGTTCCTGCAACGTTCGTGAGATCTACGCCAAGTTCTCTAGCCAACCTTCTCGTTGCCGGGCCTGCATAAACCTGAGTTCGCGGCGTCTTTAGGTCCGCTTGGGGGAAACCAGGCGATTTCTCTGCGATGTCTTTTACCGCTGGCAAGCTCGATTCAGACGTTGATACGCTCTGCGTTCCCGTTGTTGCACCCGGGCCAGGTTCTATGCAAGGTTCCGAGAGGCCTGCTTGCACCAAATCGCTGGTGACAATTTTAGCAATCAAGCTGCCCTGTTCGACTTCGTCGTCTAGGTCAACGCACACTTCAAGGATCTCACCACCCGTCTCGGCAGAGATTTCCATAGAAGCTTTGTCAGATTCCAGCACGACCAGCAGGTCATTTTCGCTAACCTCCTGGCCAGCCTGGATAGCAACCTCAATAACAACCACACCACTCGCGTCACCAATATCGGGAACAAGCACGTCCAGGACACTGTTCTGCACGACGGTCACTACTTCACTCACAGCTTCTTGAAATCTTGCACTTGGGTCCGACGTTTGCGCGACATCACTGACTGAAAGATCTTCTGCGTTAGCGGGCTCTGCAGATCGGCCAGAGTTTTCCACAATGGCAATTAGCGACCCCTCGCCGACCCTGTCACCCAAGGAAACCTCGATGGCCACCACGCTACCCTCCCACTCTGCGGGGACATCCATCGATGCCTTATCGGATTCAATGACAATCAGCGTATCACCGGCGGCGACCACATCCCCTGTCTGCACACAGATCTCGATGACTTCAACTTCATCAATATCACCCAGGTTCGGAACGAGGACTTTTGTCGTCATATCAGTTCAATCAACTCAATCTTGGATTCAGTTTGTCGGGAGAGATGCCGAGTTTCGCTTGGGCTGCGACGACGGTTTGACTTGATATCACTTGAGACTGCGCAAGTTTATTTAGTGCTGCTAATGCGATGAAGCGACGATCCACTTCAAAGAAATTTCTGAGTTGCTCGCGCGTGTCAGACCGCCCAAAACCATCCGTACCCAACACATGATAAGGCGCCTCTATACAACCACGCAGCTGCTCAGGAATCGCCTTCACGTAGTCAGACGCAGCTACCACCGGCGCTTCTCCGACCAAACACTGTGCAACATAGCTCCGTCTCGGTAGCTCCGACGCGTTAAGTAAATTCCAGCGTTCGCAATCTTGCGCCTCACGCGCAAGCTCCGTAAAGCTGGTGACACTCCAAACTTCTACTGTGAGATCGTGCTGCTCGTGAAGAATTTCAGCAGCCGCTTCAACTTCTCTCAATATTGTGCCTGCACCAATTAGCCGAACTTTGGCACCCTCGCTGGCGCCCAACGTCTGCAGCAAGTACATCCCTTTCAGAATACCGTGTTCAGCATCCTCCGGCATTGCCGGGTGTTGGTAGTTCTCATTCATCACCGTCAGATAATAGAAAACAGGTTCTTGCTCAACGAACATACGACGCAAGCCATCCTGGACAATAACGGCAACTTCATAGGAGTAACACGGATCATAAGATATGCAGTTTGGAATCGTCGCGGCAAGCAGGTGGCTGTGCCCATCTTGGTGTTGTAAACCCTCGCCATTGAGCGTCGTTCGCCCCGCCGTTCCACCTAAGAGAAACCCTCGTGCCTGCACATCACCCGCTGCCCAGGCTAGATCTCCCACCCTTTGAAAACCAAACATCGAGTAGTAGATATAAAACGGTATTAGCGTGTAACTATGTGTGCTGTAGGACGTTGCGGCTGAAAGCCAAGCGGCCATTGCACCCGCTTCGTTGATACCCTCTTCCATGACTTGACCATCCTGCGACTCTCGATACGAAGAGATCTCATCACTGTCTTCAGGCACATATAGCTGGCCCTTGGAAGAATAGATGCCAAGCTGTTTGAACATACCCTCCATCCCGAATGTTCTGGCTTCATCAGGTACGATCGGCACAATGCGCTTGCCAATTTGTTTGTCCCGCAACAACGTTGCCAAAATGCGGACAAACACCATGGTCGTGCTTATGGTTCGATCACCACTGCCCTTTAGCGGTGCTGCCAATACGCTGAGATCTGGAATCGCAAGCTTGGTCGGATCAACAACTCGACGCGGGATTGACCCCCCAAGTGCAGCACGCTGTTCTCTCAGGTATTTCATCTCCGGAGCGTCGTCTGCCGGACGGAAGTAAGGTACCGCTTCCAACTCTTTATCGGTGAGTGGAATATCAAATCTATCGCGGAAGTGTTTAAGTTCCTCCAAATTGAGCTTCTTAACCTGGTGGGTATCATTTTCAGATTCGCCCGCATCGCCCATACCATAGCCTTTGACCGTTTTGGCCAAAATTACTGTGGGCTGACCAGTGTGATTTACCGCCGCGTGGTAAGCCGCATACACCTTAAACGGATCGTGCCCACCCCGATTCAACCGATAAATATCATCATCACTCAAGTGCCGCACCATGTTTTGTAGTGCGGCGTCCTGGCCAAAAAAGTGCTCGCGCACATAGGCCCCGCCCTTGGCTTTGAAATTCTGGTATTCACCATCCACGGTCTCATTCATTCTTTGCTGCATGAGACCAAACTCATCTCGCGCAAACAGTGGATCCCACAGTCTGCCCCAAACGACTTTAATCACGTTCCAACCGGCGCCGCGAAAATAGCCTTCGAGCTCTTGGATAATCTTGCCATTACCGCGGACAGGTCCATCCAGACGTTGCAGATTGCAATTTACAACAAACACCAAGTTATCTAGTTTTTCCCGTCCAGCGAGCGACAGTGCACCGAGCGACTCTGGCTCATCACATTCCCCGTCCCCAAGAAAGGCCCAGACCTTCCGGTCGGCCATTGCCACCAAACCCCGACTATCTAGGTACTTCATCACGTGGGCTTGATAGATCGCCTGCAAGGGACCCAGTCCCATTGAAACGGTGGGAAACTGCCAATAGTCGGGCATCAACCAGGGATGCGGATAGGATGAGAGTCCGTTGCCATCCACTTCGCGACGATAGTTATCGAGTTGTTGTTCGCTTAAACGACCTTCAAGAAAGCTGCGTGCATACACCCCAGGTGCTGCGTGCCCTTGAAAGTAAATGAGATCGCCTGGGCCTTTCGCAGCCTCATCGGGCCCACGGAAAAAATAGTTGAAGCCAACATCATACAG
>JAQWQN010000234.1 GCA_029244465.1 Pseudomonadales bacterium | reverse complement strand
CTGCTCCAGAACACCGTTGTCAAACTCACGTCTAAACATCGAATCCAGCGCCAACATATTTGTGAGCAGAACAAGTACCCAGAGAATCGCTATGCCACTCGACGCTAATTGCTCACCGGGTACCGCTATCGCAAACAGTGTGACAGCGAGAAACAAAAATGCCAAAGGGTTCAAAACTTGGGTCGGATTTGCCGCCAAATGGCGCATCTCCCTGCGAAACAGTGCAACGATCATCCAAAATCACCCACGCCGCTGTATTGGCTCATCGCCGTTATCGCCAGCATGGATTTATCTCTGACCGGCAGGCCTGCATGTGTCGCATAGAGCACCGTTTTACCTGCGGCCACCGCTTCGTCTATAAGTTCAACAAGCAACGTTTGTGCATTTTCATCAAGCGCGGTCAAGGGTTCGTCCAACAACCACAATCGAGCGTCGCTCTGTAACCAGCGGGCCATTGTGACACGTCGCTGTTGACCCTGCGATAGTTGCCCCACCGGAGTCTGGGCAAATCTGAGGGCGCCGACTCGAGCGAGCACGTCCACTGTATCTTTTTGCGCAATCTTCTGGCCGACCAGCGCTGCAAACCAGCCTAAATTGTCCAACGCACTTAAGGATTCATCAAGACCGATACGATGCCCTTGGTACAAAGGGTACACGGGGGCTTCATCGCTACCAAACTGATAGGTACCGGCGTATTGCGAATGAAGCCCCGCGAGGGTACGTAACAGCGTCGTTTTACCAGAACCATTTGGGCCCACGATCTCTACACTTTGTCCTGCGCCACACTCAAACGCCACCGGCGCAAAAACGGCTTCACCATCGCGCGTGGAGACAAGATCAACAATTTTAAGCATCTATTTGCTTCACCCAATACTCCCCGTCCAACCCGTTAACTTGGGTCAAGTGGCGTCACTTCGTAGCAGGGCTCGTACTCACCATTTAATTTCATTCTTCCCTGTACAACAAACTGCTGTAAGAGTCGATCTAGCGCATCTATTAACACACCATCCGCCTGCAATTTGAACGGACCGAGCTTTCTGATTGCTCTAATACCGGCATCTTTTACGTTGCCAGATACAATCGCTGAAAACGCGCGTCGCACACCAACAGCTAACGCACCTGGGTCGTCGGTCGAACAGAGCCTCAAATCAGCAACGCGTTCGTGCGTCGCCACAAAAGGCTGTTGGTGTTCCTCAGGAATCTGCATTAGCCAATTGAAGTAATAAGCGTCACCCGAACGCTGTCGATCCCGTCGCACACGATCAAGAGCACGGCTCATCAGTTCGCCGACTGCGCCCGAATCGCCAGTGATTATTTCATACTTACCTTCGACGTCTTTACCAAACAATAGTCGCAAGAACGCATCAATCTCTCGAAAATAATCAGCCGCGCTCGCGGGACCTGTAAAAATGACGGGGAGCTGTAAATCCAGATTGCGTTTATCGAGCAATACCCCCATCAGATAAAGAATTTCTTCCGCCGTGCCAACGCCGCCAGGGAAGACAATGATACCATGGCCTAGACGTACGAATGCTTCCAAACGTTTTTCAATATCAGGCAACACCACCAGATGATTAACCATCGGATTCGGCGGTTCCGCAGCAATGATGCCCGGCTCAGAAAGACCAATAAACCTGGAGACATCCACCCTCTGCTTGGCATGTCCGACAGCGGCGCCCTTCATTGGTCCTTTCATAGCACCAGGGCCGCAGCCAGTACAAATATCTAATCCGCGCAAACCCAGTTGATAACCGACCTCCTTGGTATAGTCGTATTCCTCACGCGAGATGGCGTGACCACCCCAACAAACTACCAAATTCGGCCGATTGCCCGGCGCCATGACCCGCGCATGCTTCAACATCTGAAAGACGGCGCTGGTAATACCTTCGCTCGACGACAGATCGTACCGATTTGCATCGAAAATCTCTGATCCAAGGTGGACGATGTCGCGCAGAACCGCGAACAAGTGCTGGCGAATACCTTCCACCATACGGCCGTCCACAAGTGCTGTGGAAGGACCGTTGACGATATGCAACTGCAGCCCGCGCGTACGTTGGGTAACCTCGATCGAAAAATCCTGATACGCATCCAGAATCGCGGCTGCGTCGTCAGATTCATTCCCGGTATTTAGAACGGCTAGCGAACAACGTCGGAACAGGTCTTGAAGCGTATCGTGCTGAGCACCATGAGTCAGCGCGGTCACCTCCCGCTGTGAAAGCAGCTCCAGGTTCCCTTTAGGGCTCACCTCAATGTCGATCTTCTCCATTCGGACCCTCGAATGTCAGCGTTTAGGATGACCCGGCCCAAGTCTTCACTCTCAAGACAACGACGCTATCATTGCAGATCGTAACGCAGACCAAGATACAGTTGCCGCGGCATTGCAGGAAAATAGCGATAGCTGCCGAACGCAAAATCAGCACGATCTGCATACCGCTCATCCAAGACGTTAACCAAGCGGACGTAGGTTACGAGATTGTCGCTGACTTGATATTGGCCGCGCCAGTGCAAAACATGATGCCCGTCATATTCCGCAGTATTTGCAGCATTCACGTAATGCTCGCCAATCATCGATAGTTCAAATTCACTCGACAAACTTTCGCTCACGTCCGTTCGCCACCGGATATTGCCTAGCCATCTCGGTGCTGTGTCAATCTCGTTTCCGTCTTCAATCGTCTCTCGTCCGGTCGCCAAGCGGTCAAAGGCATATCGATGCCGAGCGAACGTGGTTGCTACACTGAGCGTGTGTGTCCCAAACTCAATAGACCCTTCAATCTCAAAACCGAACGTATCCGTCTTTCCGTTTGAAATATTGAATGCATCGGCATCGCGCAAAATGAGGTTACGCGTCTGCTCATAAAACATGGCCACTTGGAGAAAAGGTGTCTTGTAACCTACTTCAACACTACTCAACTCCTCGCTGTCCAGATCGGCCACGACTTGCCCACCACGCAAACGATATAATTCCGTGGCTTGAGGAGGACGAAAACCGGTACTTATCGCGCCGTATAGCACATCGTCACCAAAATCGGTTTCGAACCCGAACCGAACGCCAACGTTAGTGAAACTATCGTCACGACTAGCAGGCCGTGTATATAAACAGCCACCAAACCCGCAATTGCTCCCATCGTCACGGGTATTGCCCACGAGATGGTGATTGTCGTAATCGTAGGCTAGATGTTCTAAGCGTAGGCTATGAATAAGACGTGTTCGCTCCGTAAAATCCTTTGTCAGATTGTAATAAGCCGCTGCCATCAAGGAATCTACGTCGTAATCGTAATGCAAACCCGATGGTCGCGTTGCCACAATAAACGCGCTTCCCGCGGTTGGCTCTGCTTGAAATTCTCGCAGCGCCCCGGTCATGTATTCGATATGTGTGCCTGCGACAAAACCTACGCTATCAAACTCATAGGAGCGCTCAGCGATTAAACCAACACTCGTTTGTTCATTCTCTTCCAGAGGCTGGCCGGGTAAAAAATGTTGTAAGAACCGCATCTGGGAACGACGTAAGTATGGTTTGAGGACCCAAGCATCTTTAGTAAGCTGCGAGCTCGCGCGCAATGACCACGCATCACGATAAGCCTCTGGGTTTGGATTAGTATCACGCAGGTCGCCATCATCATAGGCTTCGAAACCGGGCACAAAACCGCCTGTTTCCTGATTAAGATTGGTTGCGGTAAGGGAGTTGCGCATTGCCCAGCCACCAACCTCTGTTAGGTGTGCTATGTGGAGCTTCTGCTGTTCGTAGCCAGTTTCGTCACGATAGCCGTTGGAGGACGTAGTCACGAAACTCGCACCAATTTGGTGATCACCGCGTTCCACACCACCCCAAGCCTGTGTGCGGTAAAAGTCATACGGGCCACCTTCTATGGAAAAACCTAACCCTTCAGGCACTGGCGTTACAACATTGATTGCACCATGCAAAGCGTTGCCACCAAGCACCGCGCTTGCCGGGCCACGCCAGACTTCGATCGCTTGAGCTTGCTCTGTATTGGCTTCAAATAGATTGTTGATATTGCAGAACCCGGCTGGACGCAGCGGAATTCCGTTTTCAAGGTAGCTGAACTCACCACAAGCACCCGCTCCGGTATAGACCGCAGAGCGGATCGCGGACAAATGTTCTTGACCACTGCCACGTGAGATCCAAACACCCGGCACACGGGCCAATGTTTCATTTATATGCGTGGCGCCGATGTTTCTGATTTCTTCCGCCAAAAGAACTGAACTACTGCCCGTGTCACCCAGCCGAGCCTGAATACTAGAAGATGCAACAACAACAACCTCTTCGATTAGTGCATCCGGACCGGCCCCGTTCGCCACACCCGCCGCTATCAAGGTGAGCGTTAGACAGGCTCCCTGAGCGCGCAGCTTTGATCGTAAATTCATAGCTATAGGCCACAACGTAAAACGCGGAACCTTACCTTGCGTCTAACGAACTTTCAACGACACCTGACGACGCCGAGCACTATACTGCAAGAATTTCCGCACTATACCTTGCTTGACCTTCAGTTGGACTTTCCGTCGGACCTTACAATAAGTTCCTTTGGCGATGAAAACGGCTGCTATAACCTCTTCATCCAAGCATCTAACAAGAGGAGCACTCGCACCAACAATTACTGCAGCAACCGCGGTTCACATCGCTCCTAGTGTCATAAACTCCACGGTCGCTAGCACCTGTCCAAACCGAGTTTGCACCCGCGTTGAGTTCTGCTGTTGGTAACCTTCGACTACAGCCCTACCGGTACCAGCTATCGAGACCAGGAACGAGCCACGATTGTTGTCGACTAGAATCCGATCGAGATATCGAGTTGCTTTGCGATTAGCAAACATAAACACGCATTTTGGCAGCTAGACCAATTCAATCTCGATGTGTTCGTTTTCGGGAAAGTATCGGATGATCGCGTGGCCTGCTTGGAGCATTTTCAGCACTCGATCACGTTTTTCATCCAGATCTATGTCGCGATGGCCGTAATCCGTGCCTTCCCTAAGCACGAAGGTATCGATGACACCAACCAAGGCGCCTGCGGAAAGAGATTGATAAGGTATTTCAATCATAGGCTGAGATGTGATGCATTCCTCATTGCGACAGTTCAATTCTTGAGTTTTCTAATACGTAGTGCGTTACTGCGCTCCGTAACGCAGTGTACCGACCTACCGTTCCAAAAGGACTGGGAACTATGAACGAAGCAGAACATATACTAATCGTTGAAGACGAGCCTATCACTCGTGAGCAACTAGTCTCATATTTTGAAGATGAGGGATTTCGTGTTTCCTCAACCGACTCTGGCGATGAGGTGCAAAATATCGTCAAAGACTCTGATGTTATCTTGGTCCTCCTCGATATCAGGCTTCCTGGCAAAGATGGCTTGACGTTGACCCGTGAGCTTCGAGTGACATCAGACATCGGTATTATTCTCGTTACGTCTAAGCACGACCAAATTGATCGCATTCTAGGGCTCGAATCAGGGGCTGACGACTACGTTACCAAGCCCTTCGATCCTCGAGAACTCCTTAGCCGCGCTCGAAATTTGATCCGGCGCGTGCACTTGCAGCAGCTTCAACGCACAAGTAAACACACTCGAAATTTCAACGGCTGGCGTCTTGACCTCAACAAACGAGAGCTGACGTCACCCGAAGAGCACCCGGTCCAACTCTCCGCTGGCGAATACCAACTGCTTTTGGCATTTATGGAACAAGCGGGAGAGGTTATGAATCGTGATCAACTGATGAACCGCATCCGCAACCGAGAATGGTTTCCGGATGACCGTTACATCGACGTACTTGTGGGTCAACTTCGTAAGAAGTTTGGCGAGCGTGCCTCTAACGCCAAGATCATTGCGACGATCCATGGCACGGGGTACTTGTTCACGCCCGAAGTGGCCTAAGCTCAAACCGGCTCATAGAGCCTGATGTCAGAACTTATCTACGAGAGCACGAGCACTATAGTTAGTGTTTCGTGCCAGTCGAAAACACCGACGATAACAAAGCGCCTGAAACCGACCGCTCAAACACCAAGCGCAATCGTGCGTTATCAGCGCGAATACGACCTCCTTCAGTCATTGGTCAGCCCATACGTCTGTCGCCCCCTTAGTTTTGACCCACAACGTTATGAACTCGTGTTCGCCGACGAGGGATTTCGATCTCTTAGGGAGCACTGCCAGGACGATGCTTTTTCATTAACTACTCGGCTCGAGATCGCCATCGCTATCGTCACCGCCTTAACTTCTATACACGAGGAAGGGGTCATTCATCGTGACATCAATCCAGCTAACCTGGTCTTACGGAAAAGCGAAGACGGTGACTATGAAGCAAAAATTATTGATTTCGGGTTGGCGACGCTAGCGACGTGGACCCAACCTGGTGAAGAACTTCTGACTGGCACCCTACCCTACATTTCTCCCGAGCAGACTGGTCGAGTCAATCGTACCGTCGATCAACGGGCAGATTTGTATTCCTTGGGCGCAACCCTCTTTGAACTCTTCGCCGATCAACCGCCATTCACCCACACTGACCCACTAGAGTTAATTCACGCACATATCGCGCTCCCAACCCCATCCCTAGAGGACACCAAGAGTAGAGCGCCACTATGGCTCAACTTGATCGTCACTAAACTTCTGGATAAGCACCCTGAGAAGCGATATCAATCTGCACAAGCGGTTTTAGATGACCTTGCTAAGGGTGAGGAGCAAGACAAATCTGTCGATTTTAAACCAGGCACGACCGATCGCGTCGCGCAAATTGTCATTCCACAAAAACTCTACGGTCGTACTGATGTATTAGGCCAACTAGCAGACTTGTTGGAGCGAAGCGGCAACGGTGAGGTTCTCTTCGCCAACTTGGTCGGTGGTCCAGGGCTTGGTAAAACCAGTTGTATCTCGCATCTGCAACGCCAGGCGAACCAAACGAATAGTTTGCAAGCAATTGTCGACTGCAGTATTGAACCAGCGACCACCACGACCGAAATCTGGCTACAGTTTCTAACTCAACTCATCAGACAGCTCCTATCCCTTTCGTCGGATCACGCGCAAGCAGCGATTAAGAAACTGACAAATAGTGATGTCGTATCTGAGTTGGCACCGTTCATCCCTGAGATAGCATTAGCGAATGCAGA
>JAQWQN010000233.1 GCA_029244465.1 Pseudomonadales bacterium | reverse complement strand
AGATGTATCTGTTACAAATCAACCGCTTATAAACGGATCCTACGGTATTATTGAGAACGTTCCTGGTCTCGATGCTGGCGAAATCAGCTTCTGGTTTTATCCGACCCTTGTTAATCGTGGGCGGCAAACGCTGTTCCGCTGGCAAGGATTAGACGTTTCGATTTCAGACACGGGGGTCTTTGCGAGATGGGCTGAGGATGGCATACATGTGCCGATCGAGCTGCAAGACCTGCGTTGGTATTGGTGCAGTCTGAAGATTGGTACCGAACCGTTGTTGCGGGTCGTATCGAAGCCGCTTGGCCCTGCAGAACGTGAATTCACACGGGCACAAAGTAGTGATTCGACGTTGCGGGTCGCAGAGGGTGACATCGTCTTGGCCGCTTCTGCGCCTGGCGTAGCGCATTTTAATGGTCGGCTTGAAGCGATCAAAATTTCAGGACCCGATCACGATTGCTTGCACCTGGATTTCTCTCAGGAGATAGGCAGCCAAAAAATGATTGATGTCTCCGGCAACGACTGTCACGGCAGGCTCTACCAGAATCCAACTCGTGGCGTGTGTGGTGTGCATTGGGATGGTTCTAAGCAGAGTTATCATGAACAACCGGATCATTATGGTGCCATTCATTTTCATGAAGATGATCTGACAGACGCGGGGTGGATGGAGAGTATTAACTGGACCGTTCCTGATGATCTTGCCAGTGGCCAATACGCACTAAAGGTTGAATTACGAGAATCGGTGGACTTCATGCCCTTTTTCGTTCGTGCCCCGCGGGCGGCACGTAAGTCGCTCGCCTACCTGGTGCCAACCGCAAGCTACTTGGCGTATGCGAACCAGCGCCTTGGTGTGAGTGATTCTCCCTTTGGCTCGCCGAAACTGCACCATGCGAACGATGCCTTTCTAAGAGCGCACGAAGAGGTCGGGTTCTCAATGTACGAACATCATCGTGATCATAGCGGGATTCACTTCTCGTCACGTTTGCGACCGGTTTTGAACATGAAGCCGCAAACCGGTACGTGGGCGTTCAATGCGGATACACATATCACGGCTTGGCTGGATGCGTGCGAGCAAGAGTTTGATGTGGTCACGGACGAAGATATTCACCGAGATGGCCTGGAAGCGCTCGAAGGTTACCAGTGTCTCCTAACAGGCACGCATCCCGAATACTACTCCACGCCTATGCGAGATGCGCTAGAGGAGTGGTTGTCTGACAATGGGCGTCTCATGTATATGGGTGGTAACGGTTTCTATTGGCGAGTTGCCTTTCAGGAGGATAATCCGGCTGTCATGGAGGTGCGCAGAGCTGAAGGCGGTACGCGGGCTTGGATGGCGCAAGCCGGTGAGTATTATCACCAATTTGGCGGCGAGTACGGCGGCATGTGGCGTCGTTTAGGCAAGCCGCCTAATCAGTTGGTGGGTATAGGTTTTGCGGCACAGGGCTTTGACGGAGGCACCTATTATCGTATGCAGCCTGGTGCCCTGGATCCGCGAGTCGGTTTTATTGTTAACGGCGTCAGCGATGTGGCTGAGCGTGAGACCTGGGGGAGCTTTGGGAATCAAGGTGGCGGTGCGGCCGGAGAAGAAATCGATCGGTTTGATCGTACGCTGGGCTCTCCCGCGCACGCATTGGTGATTGCGACCTCTGAAAATCACAAAAAGGGTATGCTGCGCGTCACTGAGGAAGTCCACATGTCTGAACCCTTTGGCGAAGACCCCAAAGTACGCGCTGACATGGTGTTCTTTGAGGTTAGTGGTGGTGGCGCCGTTTTCAGCACAGGGTCAATCTCCTATGCAGGATCCCTCGCGCACAACAATTATCAAAATGAAATTGCTCTGATCACGGGGAACGTGCTGCAACGTTTTTTGGATCCGGAGCCTTTTGAGCACCCCGGCGATTGACGCGCTTTGCCGGCGCAGTGGGTGGGTGTGGTTAACGTGTCAGCCGCAGACGATAGGCGACAAAGCGCATGGCCATACTAAGCGACTGGCGTACGGTGTTGCGCAGCCGACGCGGAAAGGTCGCTGGACCGGGTGGTTGCGGAGCAACTCGATCCGTAGCGCTTGGCCGTTGTCGCCAGCCCAGGAAGAGGTAAGCAAGCAATGTTCGAAGCATGAACCATGGCTGATAGATCTTACTGATCGGCTCTAACAATAAGTCAACCTCAGCCACGTTTCTTGCAACCCATGGATCGGCTGCGCCTGCGGCTGTGATGGCATCGCGGTACCAATTGAACCAGCGGGTGGATGCGGATCGTGGACCTTGGACGCTGGTAAATTTCAGATCATTCGAGCACGCCAGCTGATAAGCGTTGCGTTGGAATTTGGCCTGTTCGTGGAAAAAGAGTTTTGGCAGTTTTTCCGGTGCGATGGTTTCTGCCAAGCAGTTACGTAGGATGCCAGCGTCACCTGCAGCCACTGACATCCCTTGGCCTTGATTGGGGTTAAAAACGCAGGTCGAGGCGCCAATTGCGATGAAACCATGGAGTGTCTCATGCCACTCTTCATAGTACTTCCAACAGTTTTTTGGTAACCGATAACTGGTCAGGTCTCCGACGGGTTGGAAGTAGGGCAGCATGTCGTGGATCAAAGGTGAACGCATGCGACTTAAGAACGCGTCGATACCGGCTTCATTGTTTGGCAGCTCGTCTCCATCACCGGCCACCATGGTCAGGAGCCAAAGGTCACCCTCCTGTCGAATCAGGTGTGCGGCTGCATTGTCTGTGGGCGGTACTCTTTGAATAAAGGCGCCGTGGGTCCACCACCAGTGTTTCGGGAATTTTGCGTTGGGCTTCAGTTTGAACAGTTGACCGCCATAGGTCAGCAGCGGGTCCAACCGATGTTCGCGCGGAGGGTCGATGTTGATTGCCTGTAACCACTGATGTGCGCGGGAATTTGCACCGGTAGCGTCCACAATCAGAGAGCCTGTTAACTCGAGTGTTTTGTCGTTGCCCTTGAGTTTGTAACGGATGCCTGTGCAGACTTGGCCGTCAGCGCAAGTTTGCGAGAGCAGTCCTGTCGCGGTCGCTTGTTCGATGAGTTTTATGCGTGGATCTGCGGCGAACAAATCTCGCATCGCAGATTCTAAAAACCCACGTGTGCAAAACAGCGAGCGCTGCACGGGTACTGCTACGTTGCGTCCCCAGCCTCTGGGTGTCATTAGAGCGCAGTTAAATCCGAATGAAACTTTTGGCAACTTGCGAGATTCTAAAAGCTGGTGAAAGCCTGGGAAAATCGCTTCAATATCTCGCCGCCCTCTTTCCAGCAGGGTATGGAACATTTTACTCTGTGGTACACCGCGACGGTGGTCAGACCCTTTTGGGTACTGATCGCGTTCAAGCAACACGACCTCGTCTACGTGCTCGGCAAGGACTTTGGCTGCGCACATACCGGCTATGCCGCCACCAACGACGATCGCCTTAGTCACTGTTAGGCCACTCATTGACTAAAACAATTTTTCCGACCTGGGCATCGCTGAGCATATAGGCGTGGGCTTGATGGAGGTCGGTGAACGGAAACGTACGATCCAGAACTGGCTTTAGCGCTCCATTTGCAAATGCCTCCATGCAGTCCTCGGCAAATACCTCAAAACAACGCCAAGTTTCCTGTGGTGTGCGAGTTCTAAAAGTAGTGCCGATGAGACGAGCGCGTTTGTTGGCCAATTCATCTAGGTTGATGTTACTGATTTGCCCGCCATTACGACCGACACTGACCAATGCGCCTTGTATCGCGAGTGCATCCAGGTTGTCCGTGAACATCGGACCTCCGACGCTATCGATGATGATGTCTGCTCCGTGACCCGCGGTTGCTGTGCGCACTTTGTCCGGATAACCCGGCTCCGAGGTATTGATGACAACATCCGCACCGGCAGACAATAGCCGGACAGCCTTGGCTGGGTCTCTGCTGGTTGCGGTGACCGTTGCGGCGCCAAAGAATTTCGCAAGCTGTATGCAAGCGGTACCAATGCCAGAACTCGCTGCGGTGATGACAACGTGGTCGCCACTCGTAATTTGGGCGTTGGTCACAAGGGCATCGTGAGATGTGATGAATATATTGGGCACGCAGGCTGCTTCGGCGTAACTCAGCGCGTTTGGGATCCGCAGTAAAGATGCAGAACTTGCCAATGCGTACTCCGCGTAGCCACCGCCGCTTCGGGCCATCACGCGTTCGCCAATATGCCACCCCGTGGCATCGTCCCCAACCTCGATAATCTTGCCAGCAAACTCAATGCCTGACGCAATAGCTTTGAGGCGTGGATTGCTGGAATGAAAACCGCCGACCATCAGAAGCTCGCCGCGATTGGTGCCTGAGGCGTGCACTTGAACCAGCACTTGAGATCCGCTCGGTTTAGGTCGGCCGACTTGCTGATACTCGTATATACCGCCGTTTCGGGTAGGGACGAGATAAACAGCGGTCATTTTCATGCGTGCTTACTCAGGCCAAACGTCGTTCAGAGCTCGGAGTGCTGCCATGGAATTAGGCCATCCAGCATAGTGTGCAGCATGTGCGATGACACCGAGAAGCTTTTCTCTGTCGACGCCGATATTTTTCGCCCCGGTGAAGTGGACACGCATTTCCTCTGGACGGTTGAGGGCGATCAACATCGTGCAGGTGGCCAGCGACCTCTCTTCAAGGGTCAGATCATCTTGTTGCCAAACATCTCCGAACAAGTGTTCCGTGGTATATCGTTGCAGTGGCATCGGCATGGACGATCCGTTACCGGACGGCGCTCCAAACAGTGTCGCCATCATGGCCAGACCTTTTTCCCGACGATCTTCAGACATATGTTTCCCCTAACTTGTGAGTTCGTTGATACCAAGAAAATTTTTGAGCGCTTCAGGATTGGCTAGTGCCGACGTGTTCTTAACCTCTCGACCATGAATTGTATCGCGGACCGCGAGTTCGGCAATCTTGCCGCTCATGGTTCGTGGAATGTCGGTGACGACGAGTATTTTTGCAGGTGTATGCCGTGGCGATGCGAAGTTGCGGATCTGTGTTTTGATGCGGCTAAGCAACTCCGTATCTAGAGTGGTGCCATCGCGCAGGACGACAAACAGGATGACACGGATATCGTCATCCCACTCTTGGCCAACACATACCGCATCGATAACTTCGTCAAACACTTCGACCTGACGATAGATTTCGGCGGTGCCGATACGCACGCCGCCGGGATTGAGGATTGCGTCTGAGCGTCCGTGAATAATGTAGCCGTCATTGAGAGTCTTTTCTGCGTAATCACCGTGTACCCAGACGTTTTCGAATCGTTCGAAGTAGGCTGCATGAAATTTTTCGTTGTTTGGGTCATCCCAAAAGCCAATCGGCGCAGAAGGGAAGGGGACGGTACAAACGAGTTCCCCTTTTTCAGCGGTGATCGATTGGCCGTGGTCGTCCCAGATATCGACGGCCATGCCAAGCCCTGGGCTCTGTAATTCACCTTCGTAGACCGGTAGATTTGGGTTGCCAAGCATGAAACAAGAAATGAGGTCGGTACCCCCGGACATGGATACCAGGTGACAATCGGGTTTGATGTCTTGGTAGACGTATTGAAAACCTTCCTGAGTCAATGGCGAGCCCGTACTTATCAGCATGCGCATCTTTGCAAGGTCATGGGTCTTTACCGGCCGAACGCCTTCTTTCTGGGTCCCACCAAGAAATTTAGCGCTGATACCAAAGACGGTAACTACCTCTTTTTCGCAGAGGTCGAACATGGTCTCTGGCCCTGGATGGAATGGTGAACCGTCAAAGAGAACAATCGTGCAACGAGTGGCCAGTGCCGAGATCAGCCAGTTCCACATCATCCAGCCGCACGTTGTGAAGAAAAACAGAGTGTCATCTTCGCCTAAATCCAGGTGTAGCTGATGTTCCTTCATGTGTTGAATGAGCGTACCGCCATGGCCATGCACGATGCATTTTGGCTTGCCCGTTGTACCACTTGAGTAAAGTATGTAGAGCGGATGGTCGAAAGGTAGTTGTGCGAAGCTCAAACCATCATTTGGCGTGGCGAGCGCGTCCGTCCACAATGCCTCGTTAGCTTCGAGCTCGAATTCGTCGTTTAAAACTGCAATCCAGATGATCTGCTCAATACTGGGGATGTCCGCTGCGACCAATCGAACTTTGTCGCGTATATCAATCCGACGACCTGCATAGTAGTAGCCATCACAGGCAAATAAGACGCGTGGTTTAATTTGACCAAAGCGATCGAGCGCACCAGGACTGCCGAAATCGGGAGAGCACGAAGACCATACACCGCCGAGGCTGGCAGCGCCGAGCATAGCTATCGCGGTTTCTGGAATGTTCGGTAGCCAGCCGGCGATACGGTCACCGGCTTCTATGCCACGGTTTTTTAGATGCTGGGCAATTGCTGCTGTTTCGATGGCGAGTTCGTGATAACTCTTTTCCCGACGCGCCCCATTTTCGAGGTGGGAGACGAATGCAATTTTGTCCGAGTCTTCCCGAAGCAGGTTTTCAGCATAATTAAGACGACTTTGAGGGAACCATTTAGCCCCTGGAAATAATTCAATCTGGGATACGGTCTCCTCTGAAACGAGCGATGCGCGAATCTCGAAATATTGCCATGCAAGCTGCCAAAACTGCTCGGGGGCAGTGACGCTCCAATGATGTAGAGCGTTGTAGTCTGTGAAATTATTGCCAGTCTCCCGCATTACGCGCTGGCTGAATTGCGTGAGCCGACTGTCCGCAATGGCCTGCGCTGTGGGGCTCCAGAGCGCTTCACTCATAGCTGTATTTGACGGAAACAGGCGCGCACTTCATCAATGTAGACTTCTGGTTGCTCAAAGGCTGCAAAGTGACCGCCTGTTTCCTTTTCCTGCCAATGAACAATGTTGGTATAGACTTTCTCTGCGAAGCGACGACTGGTGCGGAAAATCTCTTTTGGAAATATGGTCCCGCCCATCGGTACGTCGATTTGTTGGTTGGCCATTGCGGAGCCAAAACTCTCCCAATAGATTCGTCCGGAAGAAGCGCCAGCGGCGTTCAGCCAGTACACCATAACGTTGTCGAGAAGCTCGTCTTTGCTGAGAATATTCTCAGGATTGCCGTCGCAATCCATCCAAGCCCAGAACTTTTCTATGATCCAGGCCGCTTGACCTATTGGCGAGTCTACGAGCCCGTAGCCTAACGTTTGTGGGCGTGTACTTTGTTGTTTTGAATAGCCCGAGTCCCAGTCTTGGTAGTATTGAAAGGCCTCTATGCCAGATTTCTCTAGGTCTGTCAGGTCGTCAGCTGTCGGGTCTGGAGGCACCACAATCATGTTGATATGAATACCTGCACAGTGCGCTATGTCGGTGGCG
>JAQWQN010000170.1 GCA_029244465.1 Pseudomonadales bacterium | reverse complement strand
GTTCCGCCGCAGAGAGGGCATACGGTGACATCGAACTCGAACGCCCGCTTGAGTCGCTGTGCCCAGGTCAGTTGTGTGGGTTCAGCCGTTTCTGGCTCGCTTGTCCGGTTCTGAAGATTCGAGGTGGCGGTTTGCGTGGTGCGTTTTTTGCGGGGTTTGCCAGGCACGATTTGAGCCCGCAGGGTGCTGTTGGGTGCAAACACACCGTGATAGCGGGTTAGATTAACCCGAGGCCGGGTAACCAAACCATTCCCCAGGGGACGTCCAGATTTTTTGCGATGACGACCGCTCGCTACTCTGCTTGAACCCCGACCACGGCTGTTAAGCCGAAAAAAATGATTAACAGACAGCCACACCAGTACCTGCTCGCTGTAAAGAGATGAGTTGTATAAGACATAGATTTTTCCGTTACAAGATAGACTGGCAGATGCCGAATTCGTACTTTACTCCCAACTGGTCTGGCAAAGTATCCAGGCGACCCAAAAAGGCCCACGTATCAGTGGACTCTATTCGCGAAAACGCCGCAAATGTAAGTGGTTCAGTGCCTATCCCTCAACGTTGATAACGTTCAATCTTTTCAGAAGCCAACTAACCGTTGTGCCCTGAATGAGTAGGGACATCAATACGACCCCCAGCGTCATGTCGAGTATCAGGGTTCGGTGTTCGAAGTCTGCTGGAAGACCCAGCGCTAATGCCAAAGGGACTGCGCCGCGTAAGCCACCCCAGAAAATAATGGCTTTGTCGGCGGGCTCCACTTTCGCCTGTGGTGTTACATAGTTGGTGAGCGGGGTCAATCCAAACACCACCACCAATCGAGACACTAGGGTGAGCGCAAAACCCAGCAAGATATAACCAATATGGTCGTGATAGCGACTAAGGTCTTCAAATAGATGGAATTCGGTGAGCCCGATGAGAAGGAATATGAGACTGTTAGCGATAAAAGCCATGTACTCCCACAACTCTCGAATGTGGCCGTGCACCGAATCATCAAACATCTTGCTGCTGGCCCAACTGGCAAAAATGCCAGCAGCCACAACGGCCATGACACCTGAGACGCTAAAAACATGCTCGGCGACAATAAACGCCAGATAAGCAAGTACAGTCGTCAATGCCATCTGTGCCATGTGATCGCCTTTCCCCATCGCCATGAAACCAAGCATAGCGCCACCAAGTACAACGCCGACCAGAAGTCCGCCGAAGAAAACCAGCAAGAACTGTCCCAATCCGGTAATGGCTACTGAGGTGCCAAACGCTGTGCCTGCAGCGACGATCCCAACCAGGATGTTAAAAATGACGATGGCGGTGGCATCGTTGAATAAACTTTCTCCGTCAACCAATGTGCTCAGCCGTTTGGGAACACCGAGTTCCTTAAACAAGGCGATAACAGCAACCGGATCGGTGGCCGATATCAAAGCACCAAACAAGAGTGCCGCTCCTAGCGTTAATGGGGTCGCCGCACTTATGCCAACGCCGACAATAATCATGGAGATCAACAGACCCACCGTTGCCAGGACTATAATCGGAACAAGGTTGCGAAAAAGTGTTTTGGAGTCGATGTTCATAGAAGCTTCGAACAACAGCGTCGGCAGAATGAGAAAAAGTATGATCTCCGGCGTCAATTGAATTTCGCTCATCGGAGTCAACATTTCGACCTGCGAAGACAAAAAGCCAATCGATATTCCTACAAGCAATAAGCCAATGGTGTACGGGAAATTCAACCTTTTCACGGCAATGGAGGAGAGTGCTGCCACAAAGAGCAGGCTCATCAAAATTAGAATGTTGATCAGCGTATGCGCTTCTTGCATTCGTGGACCTTATAACGTGAGTCTGTCTAGTTCTTCCGCTGCCACAGATCGGCTATATAACGACTGTCTTTGGGCGAAATCATTGTAACAGGGCTGGTTCTATAAAAGTCCAAGTATTGGAACGAAACAAGGGCTAACCTCTGAGCGATTTCGTATTAGGCGTGTCTTTCTTATCTGAACCGCCCCGGTTTCTCTGGAGACTCTTTAGTTCCGATCAGGCTGCTTTAGCCGATCTCTGTTGCTCATAGTACTCGTCTTCCAGCTCTGCTGGAGGCACGTTACCGATGGGTTCCATAATCCGTCGATTGTTGAACCAGTCCACCCAAGTTAGTGTCGCCAACTCAACCGCCTCGATGCCGCGCCAAGGTCCTTGCTGACGGATCAGCTCGGTTTTGTATAACCCGTTGATGGTTTCAGCTAACGCGTTATCGTAGGAGTCGCCAACCCACGATGCGACGAGCAAAGGCATCGATGATAAACGCGACGTAAACGAAGCCTCTCCATGTCGCCACATAAGTTAGATCAGCGACCCATAGTTCGTTAGGGCGTGCAGCTTTAAAGTCTCGGTTAACCAGGTCCAGCGGCCGTTCTACCAGATTCGACGGGAACGTCGTTTTTATACGACGACCACGAACCACGCCGCGAAACCCCTGTATTTTCATTAGCCGTTCAACAGTGCAGCGAGCGATCTTGATGTCTTCTCACTTGAGTGTGCGGTCGATCTCCGCCTGGGCAAAAAAAGCCGATGCCGTTTTGAGTATCTCGTTAGCTCTACGCAGCTCTTTGACTTCTTTTTCTAGAGCTTTGATGCGATCGCGCTCTTCGGTTGTTGTTCCCGGTATTTGGCCGGTATCCACCTGCGTTCGCTTCAACCAGATTTTTAGACTATCCAGAGAACACCCGATCTTTCCTGCAATTGACTGGATGGCCTGCCACTGAGACGCGTAATCGCCCTCGTGCTCCAACACCATGCGTACTGCCCGTTCCCTGACCTCTGGGGAATATCGATTTGCTTTGCTCATCACTCCAACCCTCTAAGATTTGGAGTCTCCGGTAAACCAGGGGCGGTTCATACCGCATGACCACCGCGAAGCAAGCATACTCTTTTCTTTCGTTGCTCACGCTTCTTCTGAGCGGAAATGGACCGTTGGCTGATTAGCGGAATCTTGACGGTAGGGTGTAAAACGTTCAGGGAATAGGACGTCTACCCATGGAAACCTACCTATCACCATCAGCAGAACAAATCGCTCAGATCGAGAATATGGCACTAGATGGTCCAGTAGTAGTGATAAACCTGCTTCGCTTTAATCGGGACGGGGGCTGGTGCCGGACACGGGAGCCGGTAGTTGACTGCTACCAAAGCCCATTGTCTGAGACACTGACCAGTCTCTTTATCAACCTAAAACGAGCAACACCTATCGTGCCATTTCGGCCTCAAACCACTGTGAATATTTGCTGTCCTTTTCTTTATCGCTTTACCACAACGACCGTTATATGCTTTCAGCATCGAGACAGCGAATGAGTGCTCATAGCGCACAGATCCAAGACTATCGTCATTACCAGAATCACCAGAATCACCAGAATCACCAGAATCACCAGAATCATAAGAAAGGCACCGATGAACGTACTTAGAACACTAACTCTGATTTTGCTTTTGCCAATATCCGCATGGGCGGCAGAGTATTCTGATCCGTCCGTTTGGGCGCGCACGATTGGCTCCTTTAACTTAGAAGATGAAATTATCGGTCCGCGCGCGGGTGACATCATTGCCACAGGTAGTTCCAGCATGCTGTTCTGGGACCATCGAATTCATGCAGACCTGGCGCCACTCACCATAATTTCGCGTGGCTTTGGTGGCAGCAACATGAACGATGTATTGAATTACCTGGATCAGCTCGTACTCAAACACAAACCACGCGCCGTATTGATTTACGAGGGCGACAACGATGTCGCGCAAGGCGTAGCGGTTGGCACAATTTTGTCGACCTTCGAGCAGGTAATCAAACGCATACACTCACAAGACGGCAATATCCGCATTTATCTGCTTTCTGTGAAGCCGAGTATTTCACGGACGTCGATGTGGCCAACAATGTTGGAGGTGAATGCGGGCCTGCAAAAAATCGCTGCCGATGACGAGGACATAACCTATATTGACGTTGCCACGCCGATGCTGCACGCAGATGGGAGCATTCGCGCAGATTTGCTGGTTAGCGACCAATTGCATATGAATCAGAAAGGCTACGATATCTGGCGCAACACAATTGCACCCGTGCTGTTCAAAAGTGAGATTCGCTACGAAGCATCACCGCGTCCGCAAT
>JAQWQN010000169.1 GCA_029244465.1 Pseudomonadales bacterium | reverse complement strand
GCGCGCCTTCAATCAACGACTCCAGAGCAACACCGTGCTCAACGCCACTGCGATTCAACATGTAGACCAAATCTTCTGTGGCGATATTCCCGGTCGCATTGGGAGCAAAGGGACAACCACCAATGCCTCCAATACTTGCATCGAGCGTGGTTACTCCAGCTTTCACCGCTGCATAAGCATTGCCAATGCCTGTATTTCGCGTGTCGTGGAAATGTGCACGCAGCGGGATATCACCGACAATAGCTTTGAGCGTCGTGAACGCATCTTCAACCTGCTGTGGGACAGCGACACCAATCGTGTCGGCCAACGCTATTTCGACCGGTTCCTCAGCCACGAGCTCAGTCACCATTTCAACTAGACGCTCTAATGGAACGGCACCCTCGAAAGGACAACCAAAGGCAACCGCGATCGTGACCTGCACCGGAAAAGCTGCGTCACGCCCTTGCCGCAATATGTCTTTGGCCATAACGAGGCCCGCATCTACGTCCATACCTTGATTACGCTCGCCAAACGTATCACTCGCAGCAATAACAAGACCCGCTTCGTTCAAACGTTCTGTGGCACGGAGCCGATCATAGCCACGTTGATTGAGGACCAGGCCGGTATAACGCACATCTCCCCGTTGTGGCAACCCAGCACACACCGCTTCTGCGTCAGCCATCTGTGGCACAACTTTCGGGTTCACAAAGCTCGCGACTTCGATCCGTTTGCAGCCTGCGGCGAGCGCGCGATCAATCAGTTTGAGTTTATCTTCTGTACTAACAAGCACGTCTTCATTCTGCAGGCCGTCCCTTGGGCTGACCTCCATGATCGTCACGCTGCTCATTCAAAACCCCTCCCGCAGAGACACTGTCTTATTAAAGCTATATTCGTTCTCAGAATCTTTGCAGAAATATCCCTGCCGTTCGAACTGAAAATGCGTGTCTTGGGCGGCAAGGATCGCGGGCTCTACAAAGCCGTCCTTAATGCTCACGGAATGCGGGTTCAAATCGTCTAGCAAACTACCAGCTGTCGGATCAGCGACTTGGAACAATCGCTCATACTCATAAATTTTCACAGCAACGGCCTGATCTGCAGATACCCAATGCACAACTCCATTCGGCTTGAGGCCACTCGTATCCTCGCCGCTACGGGAATCAGGAAAGTAGCTGCATTTGAGTTCAACCACCTGGTCGCCATCCATAACCACCTCGTCGCAGCGAATAATAAACCCGTAACGCAGCCGCACCATCTCCCCGCGAGCCAACCTCTTCCACTTTTTGGGCGGGGCCAGCGAAAAGTCAGACTGTTCAATATAGAGTGTTCCTGAGAACGGTAGTGTCCGACTGCCCAACGCCTCATTCTGCGCATGCCATGGTCCCTCAAGCTGCAGAACACCCTCTGTCCAATTAGTCAGAGTGACCTTCAGGGGCTCCAAAACACCCATCCCGCGTCGCGCACTTTTCTCCAGGTCATGCCGCACACAGAAATCGAGAAGATTCATCTCAACTCGATTTTCCTGTTTAGTCACCCCAACGCGAGCACAAAAATCGCGAATCGCCGCAGGTGTCACGCCGCGACGGCGCAAACCCGCAATAGTCGGCATACGCGGATCATCCCAACCGGACACAATCCCTTCTTCAACCAATCGAGCGAGGAGCCGTTTACTCATGACCGTGTACTCAAGCCCTAAACGCGAGAACTCAATTTGCGGTGGATGGTAGTTGACGTTGGCATTCTCGATGACCCAATCGTACAGCGGCCGATGATCTTCGAACTCCAATGTGCACAGAGAATGCGAGATACCCTCTAACGCATCACAAATACAGTGCGTGAAGTCGTACAGAGGATAAACGCACCAGTCGTCACCTGTGCGCTGATGCCTAACATGACGGATGCGATATAGCACAGGGTCGCGCATGTTGATATTTGCACTCGACATATCGATCTTGGCCCGGACGACCTGTTCTCCGTCGCCAAATTGCCCAGCTCGCATACGGCTGAAAAGCTCTAGATTTTCTTCAACGCTACGCTCACGGTACGGGCTATTTCGACCCGGTTCCGTCAACGTGCCACGTTGCTTGCGCATCTCTTCACCGCTCAAGCTGCAAACATAAGCCTTCTCATACTTGATCAGATTAGTCGCAAATTGGTAAAGCTCTTCGAAATAGTCCGACGCATAGGTGAGATGGGCCCAGTCAAAACCCAGCCAGCGCACATCGTTCTGAATCGCCTGGACAAACGACTCGTCTTCCTTGGCAGGATTCGTGTCGTCAAAACGTAAATAGGTCTTGCCGGCATTTTCCACAGCGACGCCAAAGTTAAGACAAATGCTCTTGGCATGACCTATATGCAAATAGCCGTTCGGTTCAGGCGGAAATCGGGTAACCACGCCTCCGGGCAAAGCTCCGGACTGAACATCTTCATCGATTCGGCTACGGATAAAGTCTCTGGATTCCTGTTCCATAAATTAAAAATTACGCACAGTTTCAAGCGGGATGCGCATCTTGCACTACACTCGAGGTATGGAAAACCCCAATGGTGACAATCTGTCCTTTCACCGCCCTAGCTTAAACCCGGATGGGCCAGCCTCGATTGACGAGGCCATCGACGAGATAGTGATCCTTTCTAGAGGATTGGAGCAATCCAGCCAAGCGCGCTCACAAGCTCGTCAATGCCATGGATCTGCAGAGGGTCACAGAAAATCACCAACGCCACGGCAGTCAGCTCGCACGAGATGGCGTTAAACAAGGCCAGAAAGCCGGCCACCGAGAAGCTGTCGATGAAGCCGTGACCACTATGCATGAAACCACGCTGACCGCATTGAAGTCCTCCGTGACTCGGGTTTCACCAGCCGCATGGTACGCGTTCATGGAGATGAGATGGGGCTACACCATCTCGCCAACGTGGCACGTACAAGAAAAACCAAGCCTTCATCGAAAACCTAGATCTATTCACTCAATCCAGCTTGGAATAGCCTCTACCAGGTCAATCCACCTGTTAAGATGCTCGACTCAAGCACGTTTAACAGGTTTTAAAGATCGCCCGCTCATATATCAATCGCGGCTTGGTTCTCGCTGTCGGCATCGCTCTCATCGGCAGTGTGTGGTTCTGGAACACCCAGAATCAACCTATCCATCAACGTCTCGCCGCAGGGATGTCGGGCGAGAATTGGTTCCGAATCGAACTAGAAGGTCGCCATGTCGGCTATATGTACAATCACGCGAAACAAAGTCGCAATGGCACCTGGACATTCAACTCCACAACGCACTTTTTGTTGCAAAACAACTCTCCCAACACAATCAACAAGCAGCTAACTTTCGCTGCTTACCCGCCATATCCACTGCAAAAAGCGCTCTTCCAGAGTGCCAGTGGTGATACCACAGAGGTGCTGCCGGCCGAGATGGGCTACATAGCGACGGTAAGAAGGGGAACCCAAACCAGCCAAATTCCACTCGATTGGTCCTTTTCTATGGCTGACTTTCTCGCATTTGAAGCCTGGCTGATACAGGATCAACCCAACGCAGAGGCAAGTTTCTCAGTCAGAGATCCGGATTTTGAGAAACTGCGCATCGCACAAAGAAGCTACCGCGTGCTCAGCAAGAACGAGCAGGGCTACCTTATCGAAACAAATTCGATGCTCGCCCCAACCGTAACTCAACTAGACCATAACTATCGTCCAATCAATCTAACGATGTCTGGCGTGTTCCAGATCAAGCGCGCATCCGAACTTGAAGCCGTCGCTATCCAGCAGATGCAGAGCAAGACCAGTTATCTATTCTCAGTGGATCGACGCCTGAGTGATCACACTCGTATTAACGCACTGAGCCTGAAGACACACAATGCGACTAATGTCTTACCAGATATTTTGGCGCTGACCCGCGGCAACCGCAGCACCCCGGCAGACCCAAACTTGCATATTGGTGAGGAGCTCAAATATCCGATCAGCGCGCGCAAGATACAAAAACTGTTGCAACAAGCCGTCGCACAGACAAAGATAGAGTCAACAACCGATGCAAGGGCTCTTGCCGACCAACTCGTCGCACTCGTTCATCAAAAGATCCAATATTCCGAGAACAACCCCGCCATGGGTGTGCTTAAAGCACTCAGTCGTGGATTTGGCGAATGTACAGACTTTGCCGATCTCCTAACAACGCTCGCTCGCGCTGGACGAATTCCTGCGCGCACGGTTTTTGGACTCGCCTACCGCGATGGGCCTAAGCCCGTGTTTATGTATCACGCATGGAACGAGCTGTACGTCGACAAACAATGGATCGCCGTCGACCCGACCTGGAACCAAACAGAGATCGACGCAACCCACATCCCGCTATCCGATCAGCAATCGGCCGCGATCATGCTCGCACACGCACGAAAACCAATTCACTTCGAGGTAGTTGACGCAAACTACTTGTAAGCATTGGCAACGCGCAGACAGTAAGCCGCGCCGACGGAGCGAAGTCGTCGTGATCAGCAAAGACCAACAACTAAACGGATGCGGTAAGGTTTTCCCGCACCAAACCTGCCGCGCTACTGCGCGAAAACAACAACGGTTCGTCCAGTAAATCGAACTTGGCTTGCCGTCGCCGTATCGGTAGGCGCAAACAACTCGATCTGATCAGAGCGCGAGCCAGAATTTACTGCCAGCTAGCCTGCAACTTGCTCGAGCTCTCGCGGCATTTGCACACGACTGGTCCGGAGCTAAAGAACCATCCAGCCGAAGCGGACCCTGTTCGGGATCGATAACTCAGATATCGCTGGTTTCGCAGAGTTCGCCCACCACAGCGGCAAGAACGCGCACACCGCACCGCATAGGGCAATCCACCAAGTGTGTTAATTCGGTCGTGAAGACAACAGATAGGATTGATGCGTTGGTAATGCTCGTCAACACACGGTCCCGGGAAAGCGATCTGCGGTTGTTATTGCCTGTCAGCACGCGTCGGTCTCGCCAAACCTTCTTGCGTTACGGAGGCAATCAGCTGTCCGCTTTCAGAGAAAAAATCTGCATGCACCATCACCCTCGCCCCGTGTGCGACGGATGTTCGCTTGTGGAAGAGCATCCACTCGCCCATTGGGACTGGCCTATGTATCCAAAGCGCATGGTCCAAACTCGCCATTTGCAATGCATCGCGCGACACCGCGTCTTGATGCGGTAGGTTGCCAGTGGAAACCATTCCCATATCAGATGCATAGGCGAGCAAACAATGGCGGAGCGCAACCTCCGTGGACTCTATTGGCAAAGGAAATCGCAACCAGACTGGGTTAAAGAGGCGAGGTGCCAACGCTGCCTCACTGCCGAGCCGAAAGACGCTACGGGTCTCAAAGGGTCGCGCGCGGCGCGCGAACGGGCTTATCCGCTCGTTGTCTTCAGCAGTCAACGCAACCTCCACGTCATCTGCCAGTTCCGCAGGTAACGGCACATTCGGGACCGGGTCGGCATGTTCGAACCCAAGTTCTTCCGTTTGGAAAGAAACATCCATATTGAATATCGCCTCGCCTGACTGGATCGCAACAACACGGCGCGTGCTGAAACTTTTACCGTCACGGATGCGCTCCACTTCATACAAAACAGGTCTTTCCGCATTACCCGCACGCAAGAAGTAGCCGTGGAGTGAATGCAGGCGCACCGCGTCGACGGTTCGATAAGCCGCTCGGCTGGCCTGCGCTAAGACTTGGCCACCGAACAAACGCAACCCGCCACGAGATTCGTTTTGACCCAGGTAGAGGTTGAGCTCAATTTGCTCGAGTTCCAGCAATTCGAGCAATTTCTTGGCAGCCTTCGGGTGGCCGTTAGAAGCTTCCATAACGAACTCAAACCTAGAGGTTGTGTTGGTAATCAGTTTCTATCATATCGTCCATTTTCTGCGCAGAGCCGTCATTACCGCCTCGTAGCTCGGCATACATTTTACCGAATGAGACCTGATGAGGTTCTGCCCAACTGTCATGTTGCCACAAGCCGGAGCGAATAAACGCTTTCGCGCAATGGAAAAAAACCTCTTCAATCTGCACTTTAATCGCAAGCGTGGCGGGTTTTTCTCTCGCGGCGAGTTCTTGCAACAGGTCTGGATCAGAGCTCAATATCGCCACTCCATTGATCCGTAGAGTTTCTCTCGTGCCAGGGATCATCATCAGGACACCCACATAAGGATTCTCGAGAATATTTATGTGTCCGTATGCCAACTTGTTACCCGGTCGATCTGGAATCACGATTTCCTGATCGTTACGGACTAATACAAACCCAGGTGCATCCCCCTTGGGCGATGCGTCCACTCTTCCGTCCTTGGAACTCGTGGACAAAAT
>JAQWQN010000159.1 GCA_029244465.1 Pseudomonadales bacterium | reverse complement strand
ACTTGTCGTTTGCAACCGAGACCATAGTCCTTGGGCATCAGGCGCTCTGCGACCTCGGGCTCGTCGACCATCTCGCGGACAAAGTCGCGAAAGAGATCATTTGCGATCTCGTTCGCTTCTGGGTCTGTGTAGACGTCGCGAAAATTAAGAATCTCGCCTAAGCCTTTCTGGGCCAGTTGGGTACGTCGTTCTGCTGGGGTCAGTGGCTTGATTTCGTTTGCGCGATAGGGTTGCTCGGCATTCAACCCGGCGTTCTTCGGTACGCTTTTGACCGGTCGAAAATTTGATACGCCACCTTGATTGTCTTGTTGGCGAGCACGGATTTCGCGGTAGTTATCTTTGAATTCCTGTTCTACAGCCGTGCGCATTGCTTTGCGATTGGCGGGCACTGTGTAGACGGGTGTGCGCTGAAAAACTGTAAGCTCACCGCACATCTTGGCGAGCTCAGGTATCGCCTGCACACCGGAGCTGCCGGTGCCGACAATGCCAACTTTTAGCCCGCTTAGGTCTGGTTCGTCCTTGGGCCACAAACCGGTATGAAGTTCGAGTCCGTTAAAGTTCTCAGCGCCGGGAAGCTCGGGTTTATTGGGGACCGATAGACAGCCGGTCGCCATCACGCAGTACTTTGCTGAAAATGACTCGCCCGATTCTGCTTCGAGGCGCCACACATTGCGCTCTTCGTCGTAACGGACTGAAACAATACGGGTGTTAAATTGGATATCGCGACGCAGATTAAATCGTTCGGCGATATGGTTTGCGTATTTGAGTATCTCGGGCTGGGCAGAGAAGACCTCGGGCCAGGACCAATCTTGTTCGAGAGATGCAGAGAAGCTGAATGAGTATTCTAAGCTAGGGACGTCGCATCTTGCTCCGGGGTAGCGATTCCAATACCACGTGCCGCCGACGTCGGATCCTGCTTCGATGACTTGTACTGAAAGCCCCTGTTTACGAAAAGTATGGAGGGCGTACATCCCCGCGAATCCGGCACCTACGACCACGACGTCGACCATCCAACCCTCCTTTAGAACCGGTTGACTCGCCCTCTTTAGGCGAGCAAAAAACACATCTCACCCAGGGTTAGTGTAACCTAGAGCGCCTTATAGCAACAATTTGGGAGAGTGCTATGGCATGGGACCTGATTGTGAAAAACGCCAGGGTATTTGACGGCAGCGGTACCGCAGGCCGTGACCTGGATATTGCCGTATCCGCGGGAAAAATCGCGGCACTGGGTGAAAATCTACCAGAAGAGGCAGCGACGTTTGTCGATGACGTGCGAGGCGCATGGATGACGCCTGGTTTACTGGACATACACACGCATGAAGACCTAGAAGCTGAACTTGATCCAGGTCTACCGGAAGTTGTGCGCCATGGAACTACGAGTGTGGTTGTCGGCAACTGCAGCATTGGTCTCGCGTTTGGTAATCAACGTCGCAACGACCAGGACCCGATTGTCGATTGTTTTGCTCGCGTCGAGAATATTCCTAAGCCCGTTTTACGAAGGGCTGCTGAAAAAGCTGTCTGGGATAATCCGCAGGACTATCTGAATCACTTAGATGAGTTGCCGCTTGCGGTGAACATGGCTCCGTTTCTGCCGCATTCTATGTTACGCATCGAAGTGATGGGGTTAGATGACAGCGTCAACCGCGATCCGACCAAGGCAGAAATAGATCGAATGGCGGGTATCCTTGAAGAGGCAATGCAAGCGGGCTATCTCGGCATGTCGACCGATGGTTTGCCGCTTCATTTCCTAGCCAACCAGCCGAACCTAAAGAAACGCATTCCCACGCAGTACGCCAGATACGCGGAGTACAAAACACTCACGGATGTCGTACGACGGCATGATCGGGTCTGGCAAATGACCCCGGCGACCGATGATGGTGGTCTCACAGTAAAACTATTTATGCTGTCAAGCGGGCGTCTGCATGGCAAACCGCTAAAAATTACAGCCTTGGCCGCGCTGGACTCGGTCGGTAATCGTCAAACCAAAGCACAGGCGCTGTTGTTTGCAAATTTGTTGAATAGCAGGCTAATGGACGGCAATTTTCGTATGCAGTGTCTGGCAGCACCATTTCGTATCTACTCCGAAGGGGCGGTAAGTCCGCTTGCTGAAGCTAATCCGTTAATGCGCCAATTAATCGAAACTGAACTGGAAGACGTTGCAGCTCGCCGAGCGATATTGTCAGATCCAGAGTGGATAGAGGCGTTCCGTACAATGTGGTCGCAGGGTAAGTCGGGCTTCAATCTCGACCACCTGCGACGTAAGTTACGCCTTGAACGTCAGTTTTTGTCGAGAGACTTGAATGACATGATGGTGTTTCGCGTGCCGGTGCGGGGGTGGATCGGACAAAGTTTACAGTTTGCTTACGAGCGTTATAACGCCTGGATGATCAACGACGCGCTGGTCGAGGATGAAGAAGAAATCAGAGTGTTCAATGCGTTGGGGCGCGAGATTCGAGACGACGGCGAGTTCTTCGTTATGTTGCTAAGGCACTATGACCGAGACTTGTATTGGAGCTATGTGAATGCCAACAAAGATCCTAAGGTGGTAAAGGAGTTGCTGTTGCATCCCAAGCTCTTACCTGGATTCAATGATAGCGGTGCGCACGTGACGAACATGGCCTACTTTGACGGCAACTTGAGGGCGCTGCACCTGGGGATGACTGGTGAGAAGGACGACCAGGATGAACACGGGTTTAGCCGTATGGTTCGGCGTTTAACAAGTGAGCCGGCCGATTTTTTTGGTCTGGATGTTGGGCGCATAAAGGTAGGGGCGCGTGCGGACTTGACGTTGCTCAATCCAGAGGCGCTAAAAACCTATGATGGCGAAGCGTCAGTGCGACTCATCGATCGGGACTTGTTTGGATGTGAGCAATTGGTGAACCGCTCAGATGGCGTTGTGGATGGGGTGTATGTGCATGGACAAAAGGTCTGGCAGGGCACTGATTTTACGCCAACCTTCCGTGACGCGGGGTTGGGTGATACTAAACTGGGCGCGGCCCTCAGGGTGAAAAATTAGTGGCTACACGTATTGGCTTGATCTCAGACACGCATATCCCTGAAGCCCGAGCGACGCTTTGGCCGCAAGTGTATGACGCCTTTGCCGGAGTGGATATGATATTCCATGCCGGTGATATCCATGAACTCTTCGTTTTGGATGAGTTAGAAAAGATTGCACCGATATGGGCCGCGCGCGGCAACGGTGAAGACGGCGGCGGCGGGCGGCCGACGCAGCCAGAAGACGAGCGCGTCAAATATGCGTGGTTACTGGAGATTGAGGGTCTTTGGGTTGGCCTGACTCACTACGTGCCGGTACCGGAGCGACCGCCGAATTTTACGATGGCGCGATGGGTAGAACGATTCTTTCCTGAGCAAAAGCCCGATGTGATTGTCTCGGGCGATACGCATCGCGAAGCGTTGGAATGGATAGATGGCATTTATTGTGTAAATCCAGGCTCCCCGACCTACCCGCACAACTACGACACGCAATACGGAACGATCGGTTTCCTTGAGTTGGATGCTGGCAAAGCAGACGCAAGCGTTTGGCTTTTAAACGATGATGGGATCGAACCGTTTGATTGGGATGGGGTTCCGCCCTGGAAGCTGAGACCCTAGTTAACAACAGAGCCTGACGAGTGATGACGGCACAAAGCGAAAGATAGACAACCCAGTCATCGGGACTGGGTTGTCTTCGCTCGGTCTATTAGCCGCGCATTGGATTGATTGGCGGCCATGCCTCTTTAGAATCGCGAATAATGTCACCGATTTCCTCAACACCCCAAATACCATCTTCGAGTGAGCGCTTTGCGATCGGCGTAATCTGCCAAGAGAGCAGCGATACGCTATTGCCACCGACCAGGAACTGACGCCCACTGATGTCTTTCGCTTCGTCGGTGCAAAGCCACACGATGGGCGGAGAGACAGCTTCGGGTGGGAAGTTGTCCTGTATGTCTTCCGGCAATATGTCCTCGGTCATACGTGATGTCGCAGTCGGCGCGAGGACGTTCACTGTGATGCCGTACTTGACGCCCTCGAGCCAGAGGCAGCGCATGAACCCTGCAATCCCAGCTTTGGCCGCGCCGTAGTTGGTTTGACCAAAGTTCCCAAGAAGACCAGAGGTTGAGCTTGTTACGATGATTCGTCCGCCGGAACCTTGTTCGATCATAGTGTCGTAGGCGACTTTTGCGGTGAGATAGGTACCGCGCAAATGAACATCAATTACGGCATCCCACATCCCGTCGTCCATATTTTTGAATGACTTGTCTCTGAGGATGCCAGCGTTTGCGATCAGAATGTCGATTTTGCCGAATGCGTCGACTGCTGAGGCGACCATTGCTTCAGCATCGTCGCGACTGGTAACGGAGCCATAGTTGGCAATTGCGCTGCCGCCTGCCGCCTTGATTTCTTCAACCACAGCATCGGCCATAGACGAGCCGCCGCCGGTCCCATCGCGTGAACCACCTAGGTCGTTGACTACGACACTCGCACCTTCTTGAGCGAGCAACAATGCATGGGCTCGGCCCAACCCACCCCCAGCGCCTGTTACTACTGCTACTTTGCCGTCAAGCATGCCCATGGACATTCTCCTTTCTGTGAAATTTTTGAACTGAATTGAAGGCCAGCCGATTTCATATTTCTCTGCGGCTCAGCCAAAGGGTCGAGCTATGTTAGCATCATCCCAGCGATCCGACTGCTGGTGAGGCGGAATCGCTGCGTGCAGAGTAATGAGTTAAGCGGGTAGATAGAAGAGGGGATATGGACGATCTATTAGATTTCAGCGGCAAAGTGGCGTTGATAACCGGGGGTAGCAGAGGACTCGGGCGAGAAATGGCGCTGGCGCTTGCCAGACGAGGTGCGGATGTTGTGGTGACTAGCCGCAAAATTGAAGCCTGTGAGGAAGTTGCTCGTGAGATAGAGGCGTTAGGGCAACAGGCACTGCCTTACGCTTGTCACGTAGGTCATTGGGAAGAACTTGAAAGCTTGGTGGATGCCGCCTATGCCAAATTTGGCAAGGTCGATGTGTTGATTAACAACGCGGGTCTGTCGCCGCTTTATCCGTCGCTTGCGGAGGTGACTGAAGATTTATTCGACAAGGTAATCGCAATTAACCTCAAAGGGCCGTTTCGCCTGATGGCGTTGGTCGGGAGCCGCATGGCGGCTGGCGAGGGTGGCAGCATGATTAATATTTCCAGCACCGCGAGCCTAAATCCCTCGCCCGGATCGGAGCCCTATGGTGCTGCTAAATCGGGCTTGAATGCTCTGACGAGATCTTTCGCGTTCGAATATGGTCCGAAGGTGAGAGTCAATTGTGTCATCGCCGGCCCTTTCTTGACGGACATTGCCAAGGCCTGGGACATGGACGCTTTTGAAGAACGTGCGGAAAACAGCATGGCACTGGGTCGAGGCGGTCAGCCTGACGAGATTGTGGGCGCAGCCCTTTATCTAGCCAGTCCAACAACCACGTTTACGACCGGTACAACGATACGTGTCGATGGCGGGACACCTTAAAAAAGTGTCGAGCACCGGCGGCTGAATGAGGCTCAAAACGTAACATGCTGCTTGCTCGGAGATCGTGCAGTTGAGCGTGTTGGCGCTTTCAATGACCTGCTCTGCTGATTGGCTTGCAGGTTGAACAGCAAATAGTCGCGATAGAATTCTTGCACTTGTTTGAAGACGCGCGCGATCCGAATGAATGAACCGGCGGCCTGTGCGGCAGATTGATCGTCAGCAAGACCGGACGGATCAGTTCATGTTTATAATAGGTGTGAAGGACCAGAATCAAGCACTGCACTAGATACTAGTTGGAGCGATAGATATCCTGGAAGAATTCGATCTGGTATTTGTTCATGGCTGGAGTGCCCGGCACACTGAGACCTATGGTGGGTTGCCAGAGCGCCTCATCGCGGAAGGTACGCGACGCGGCTTGCGCCTGACTCGACGGGATATCGTGCTAGGGCATTACGTCAGCTTTAGTGATGAAGTGCGAGTCACGGATCTTGTAGAGGCGATGGACGCAGCGATTCGCGACCTCGACGTGCCGACAAATCGAAAATTCATCTGCATCACTCACTCAACCGGTGGTCCGTTGGTTCGCATGTGGTATGAGCGGTTTTATGCGGGCAATCGTCGGCGATGTCCAGTGAGCCATCTTGTGATGCTTGCGCCAGCGAACTTCGGTTCAGCGTTGGCACAACTTGGTAAGTCACGCGTCGGTCAGATGGCCTCTTGGTTCCAGGGGGTCGAGCCCGGCCAGGGTGTCTTGGATTGGCTTGAGTTAGGTAGTGAGGCCCTTTGGGCCATGAACGAAGCCTGGATAAGGTCGGGTGCGCGGCCGCCGCGTCTATGGCCGTTCGTCCTGATCGGTCAGACGATCGATCGTAAACTCTATGATAACTTGAATACGTATACCGGTGAAGACGGGTCCGATGGTGTTGTTCGGGTCGCGAGTGCCAATCTAAACGCAAGCTATGTCTCACTTAAGCCAAAGCCAGGCTCCCGTCGCTTCGACGCACTTGAGGTGAATGAAGTTATCAGCGGCCCCAAGGTGGCGATGCGGGTCGTGCCTGGGCGCGCTCACGCCGGCAAAGATCTAGGGATCATGCGCAGTGTTCGCAGCACGCGAACTAACGATAGTGTGGATAATGAAATTACGGTGGACGCGATCATGCGCTGTTTTTTAGTGCGCACCCGCAACCAATATAATCGGTTATGTGCCGCGTTTGACGCAGAAACAGAGGCGTTACAGTCGCAGGAGCAGGTTGAGGAATCGCCGCGCTTCATCACGCGGCGAACGTTTGTTCACGATATTTACTCCCAAGTGATTTTTCGCGTGCGGGATAGCCAACAATGTGAGTTGAACGATTTCGAACTGCTCCTCACTGCGAAACGTGCAAGCCCGAATACACTTCCGGTCGGTTTTCTGAAAGACCGACAACGCAACCGACTGCAACGGAGTACGCTGACTTATTATCTCAATCACAACATCATGACGGGTAATACTGAAATTCCTGGTGTGAGGGAGAAGAGCCCCGGCTGTACCCAACTGGGACTGGAAGTTCATGCGAAACCGAATCGCGGCTTGGTTAGGTTTAAGGATGCGAAGTTACAAGCGAGTGCGTCAATATTGAAGGCAGTGCTCCGGGCCAATGAGACCGTATTGGTCGATATCGAAATTGATCGTCAGGTGGACAAGGAAACGTTTCGTTTGGAGCGGACGACCAAACGCCGAAACTTTGGAAAAGCGCGCCCGTCTGGTGATAGGGTCTAGCTATTCTCTGTCTGCGACTCTCTGTCTGCGACCAAAACCGCGAGTTTGAATGTGATTAGAGCGAGCGTGTCAGAAGCGAATCGACCACGCGATCTGCTGAACATCCTCCATATAAATCGTCGAGCGTACCCAATCCGCCTGGATTGGCCACATTGACTTCCAGGACATAACCGCCGCACGTATCGATCGCGGCGAAGCCGATTTGGGCTGCGCGTAGAGACTGATGAGTAGCCGTAACAATGGCTGAATGGTTAGCTGGCAATTCCGCGACGTAGGCGCTGGCACCCTGACTAAGGTTTGCGTGAAATCCGGCTTTTGGCTTGCGTAAGTAGGTGCCGATGATCTGGTCACAGGCAATCAGTGTGCGGTATTCACCGAGCGCAATATCGTCGACATAGTGCTGCAGAAGCCAGTAGGCAGAGTTTACGCCGGTCATTCGCTCATGGAGTTCGGTGGCGTGTGTGATTTTCACGACGTCACGACCGAAACTGCCGGTTGCAGGTTTTAGCACCCAGATGCCACCCTCACCCTCACCCTCTTGCACGATCTTGGCCAACGTGGCGGCATCGTTCGACATATGAGTCTCAGGTGCAAACTCGAGCCAACGGGCTTTATTGTGAAGAGAAAACACAGTTTGGGGTGGTGATATGAACCGCCCGGCGTCCGCCAGATTCATGATAGCGAGGCGATCGAGGTAGGCGCGCTGTGGCCCAAATCCTACGGGCCAAATAAGCTCGAACGAGTCCAATGGGTATTCACCGATATACGGTTTGCCATTAGTTAGGCAAAGTTTGTCGTGTGGTTGGCAGTGAACATCGTAGCCTTGTTTTGCGAACGCCAGCGATAATCGATCGTGGTTATCGTTATGGAAAGTGCCTCGGGTTGGTGGGGTCACTAGCAGAAGGGCACGCTTGTTTTCTCTAGGGGTCGACAAAGGCATATGTGTCAGGTCGATTTTTGCGGAGATTGTAACTAATATTCCGCTCCCGAAGAGGAAATGTCATGACCGAGCTACTGAGAGATTACAGCCTGCAAGCAGCAGAGGTGCCGCTCGTTGCTGAATGTGTTATCGACCTGGAGGAGCGGGCTGTTCTGAAAGAACGCATTCGCCAAGGTCTGGGTATGCTTGGGGCGACCTTGGTCGCACACTATTATGTGGATTCGGATATCCAGGATTTGGCTGAAGAAACGGGCGGGTTTGTATCCGACTCGCTTGAAATGGCTCGGTTCGGACGCGATGCGGCTGCCGCCACGCTGATTGTATCAGGGGTGCGGTTCATGGGTGAGACTGCGAAGATCCTGTCGCCCGAAAAACGCGTGTTTATGCCAACTCTGCAGGCAGAATGCTCGCTCGATATCGGCTGTCCCCCTGATGAATTTGCCACCTTTAAAGCGGCGCATGCAGACCGTACGGTCGTGGTTTATGCCAATACGTCTGCACAAGTTAAGGCGTTATCCGACTGGGTTGTCACCTCTTCTTGTGCGCTAGAGATCGTTGCTCATCTGCAAGACCAAGGTGAGAAGATTCTGTGGGCGCCTGATAAGCACCTCGGCCGCTATATACAGGAACAAACCAAGGCGGATATGATTCTGTGGAGTGGCGCGTGTGTGGTGCACGAAGAATTCAAAGCGCAAGCTTTGCTCGACATGAAAAAGGTCTATCCCGACGCGGCAGTGTTGGTGCATCCGGAATCGCCGGCGTCTGTGATTGAAGTTGCCGATGCAGTGGGCTCGACCAGCGCGATTATCAGAGCCGCGGGTGAGTTGCCTAATGACATGTTTATCGTCGCTACCGATCGCGGTATTTTCCATAAGTTAAAGCAGCTAAATCCAACCAAGCGATTTATTGAAGCGCCCACGGCTGGCGATGGCGCGACTTGCCGCAGCTGTGCGCACTGTCCGTGGATGGCTATGAATGAGCTGCGAGCGCTTGATCGGGTTCTCCATGATGAAGCCTATCGGCGAGACAACGAGATTCTCCTAAATCCAGAGTTAGGTCGCCGCGCAAAACGCCCCTTGGATAGAATGTTGGCGTTTCAAACGCGTTAGTTCCCGACCTTGTGCGTAACAAGACCCACTAAAACGGTCGGCCAAGCTGTGATCCGCTGAGCCTGCGAGGTGTTGCTCGCAGCGCTGATCCTCAGAGTTGCCGTTACAGTTGGGGTGGATGTCAGAGGGTACGAATGAGCGTTGGTACTCAGAGGTTTGAACTGCTGGTCTAACGCCGAGCGAAGTTATGGTGTTGACGGTGAATACTGATCGGCCCGCCATCAGAGAGGTCACGTCTGTAAGCCAAGACGTTGAGGGTCCGCCAGTGGGATCTGGCTCGCCAGCAGCATCGAGGGGTCGTGGTCGCGATTGGCGTCTTAAGATTGGGCCCTGCGGATTGCTGTACGTAGATCTTGAATGCGTTGTGATAATTTTGCGACGAGTGGTGGGTTCGTCCGTCGTACGAGCCGCTGCGCATATTCGAGGTGCTGAATAGCGCGATGAAACGAACCGCGTAGATAAAAATATTCGGCGCGCGCCAGGTGTACGCCCGTGATATTGCCCGCGAGACCAGCGGTTTCTGCAAGTTCGAACCACACGTCAACATCAATAGGATGGGTTTTTGACTGTCGCTCTAAGACGGCTTCGGCTTCTTCGTGTAAACCGAGTTTATTGAGCGCCTCGGCGTACAGCATGGAGAGTGGTAAATTATCCGGATTGATCACCAACTGATGTCTTAAAAGATCTCGCGCCAGATTGGTTCGGTCAGCAGCGATGAGCAGTTCAGCGAAAGCGCCGTTGTAAAGTATGCTTTGTGGGTTAATGTTGAGCAGCGATTCTACACGATCTAGGGCTTCTTCGTGTTGATCATTCTTAGATAGCGAGATCGCTAACCCATAGTTCGCGGCGGTGTCATTCGGTTGATCACGCAGACGTTTGCGATAAATTTCGATCGCTTGCAACGGGTTTTTCTGAAAGTGAGTTTCTGCCCGGACACGAATAAGGCGGTAGTCCAAGGAATCGCTGTAATGTTCGTGAGGCAAATCCAAAGCTTGGTTTCTAGCGTCTGCGATCCGTGTTTCTGACAGTGGATGTGTCAGCAAAAATTCAGGCGGCCGGCGAGTAAATCGGTAGGCACGTTGCATCCGTTCGAACATGCGCGACATCGCGCTGGGATCGAGATCGGCGCGCACGAGCGTGTTCATCCCGATGCGATCAGCTTCAGTTTCTCGAGCTCTGCTGAAGCGCATTTGGCTTGCAAAGCTCGCTGCTTGGACAGTACTCAAAGCCGCCAATGCCGCGTCTCCGCCACCGACGATACCGATCAGTACAGCGGCGAGCATTGCGGCAATATTTGGGATCGCCTGGTTGCGTTGCTCCTCGATGCCGCGCGCAAAGTGGCGCTGACTTAAGTGCGCAATCTCGTGCGCCATCACCGACGAGTACTCATGCACGTCTTCCGCGTAAAGGAGTAAGCCTAGATTAATGCCAACCACCCCTCCGGGCGCCGCAAACGCATTGATGTTCTCATCGTCGATCACGACGACACTTAAGATCGCTTCGCGAAGATTGCTATATTGCGCCAGGTCGATGAGCTGGCGTTCGACGTAATATTTGATAAGAGGGTCTTTGCTGGTCGTCATCTGCGAGCGCAATTGTTTCAGAAATGCTTCGCCGATACGTTTTTCAAGCTGAGGTGAAATAATGCGAGACGATGCGTCGCCCAAGCTAGGCAGGGCTTGCGGTTGGGAAAAAACCGGCTGTATCAGGCCGGCACACGCGAGAGCCAGTAACATGGTTTGCAAGAATTTCATGATGGGATCATAACCACATTGCGGCTGCCGCCATAGGTGTCATACTTTGACTCACTATGAATCCAGAAGTTCGCATACTCGACGTAAAAGGCCTGAATTGTCCAATGCCGCTGTTAAAGGCAAAGAAGGCACTAAACGAGATGGTTGCGCAGGAAGTACTTAGAGTTTTGGCTACCGATCCGGGCTCAGTCCGCGACTTTGAAGTGTTTTCTCGTCAAAGTGGCCATGCTCTCCTCGAATCCGGCGAGGATGACGGCGTTTACTTTTACGTGTTGCAGAAGAAATCATGAGATTTCTTGAGGTCATTTCAGGCTGGCTAAACGAGCATTTTTCGAATCAAGAGGCGATCCTGCTCATTTTTATGATCAGCTTATCGCTGATGATCTTGGCCTTCGTTGGTGGTTTTTTGGCGCCGGTACTGACAGGTCTAGTATTGGCGTTTCTCCTGCAGGGCTTGGTTAAAAATCTGGAACGATTGATGCCGCGCATCGTGGCCGTGTATGTTGCATTTGTCGTGTTCATCTCTGCGGTCTTCGCCTTAGCTCTGATGGTGGTGCCTTTGTTGTGGCAACAACTCAGCGGTTTTCTCACGGCAGCACCCCAGGTGGTTGGACGCATGCGTGATGGTGTAGCGACGCTGGGGGAGCGCTTCCCCGACTACATTACTCAAGAACAAGTTTCCTCGGTGATAGATCAAGGTGCCCGTGAACTCGGTAACTTTAGTGGCACGGTTGTGGAAACGGCCTTCTCGCAGGTGCCATCGCTGCTGGGTTTGGTGATCTACCTGGTTTTAGTGCCGATTTCGGTCTTTTTCTTTTTAAAGGATAAAGATGTCTTACTCCAATTTGTGCATTCACTGTTACCAAAAAACCGTCCGTTGCTTGATGCCGTCGGCGAGGAAATGAACGAGCAGCTTGGGAATTATGTGCGTGGCAAGGTCATTGAAATTTTGATCGTGGGATCTGTCACGTTTGTGACGTTTACCTATTTTGAGCTGAACTATGCGGCGTTGCTTGCTGTCTTGGTTGGCATCTCAGTACTGATCCCATTTGTCGGCGCCGCGATAGTGACTATCCCGGTCTTTATCGTCGCAGTCTTGCAGTTCGGTTGGACTTGGGAGATGGGTTGGGTCATGGCGACGTACGGCGTGATCCAATTTCTAGATGGTAATTTGTTGGTGCCGTTGTTGTTTTCGGAGGTCGTAGACCTTCATCCCATCACGATTATCATCGCGGTGCTTGTCTTTGGTGGTATATGGGGTATTGGGGGGGTTTTCTTCGCGATCCCACTTGCGACACTGATCAAGGCGATCTATAAGGCGTGGCCGCGGACACTGGACACTGAACTACCGCAGCAAAGTGCGCCATGAAGCTAGGGCAACTTTACTATCGATTTGCGTTTCTCATAGGGGTGATTGCGCCGCTGCTGTAGTGGAGTGACGTGATCAAACTGGTCTTCGACGGGGTATTGGTCGAATAATATCGGTACAGTATTGATGCTTTTGCTAAGACGAGCTGATGAGTTATGGCAACGCGGGGCAAGCAAATCAGCAGGCGGCCCTAATGGGCACCATTGGCGCGCTTGCTCGCACAGCGCCCGGAACGTACCATTCGCTGCTCTTAAATCCATCCAAGTAGGATCCGCGCCATGTTACAAGGCAGCATTGTTGCGCTAGTGACCCCTATGGCTCCCAACGGTGACGTTGATTGGGTAGCGTTGGAGTCCCTGATTGAATGGCATGTCGCCGAAGGAACACACGGTATCGTGCCAATGGGTACGACCGGTGAGTCGCCTACACTTGATACAGGCGAACATTTGGCGGTCATTAAACGCACGATAGACGTCGTTGCCGGGCGAGTCCCAGTTGTTGCGGGAACTGGTAGTAATGCGACTCGAGAGGCTATTCATCAGACCCAAGAAGCGCAAGAGGCGGGAGCCGATGCTTGCCTGCTGGTGACGCCCTACTATAACAAGCCAACACAAGCGGGATTATTTGCGCACTACGAAGCGATTGTGGCTGAGACAGATGTTCCTATCGTGCTTTACAACGTGCCACCGAGAACTGCATGTGATATGCAGGCTGAAACAGTGGCGGCGCTCAGTGAACTTGGCCAGATTGTGGGAATCAAAGAAGCCTGTGGAGACGCCAATCGCGTGCGTGAGATTAGAAGCCGAGTGAAGGATGACTTCATTATCTTGTCTGGAGAAGATGCGCAAACGCTCGACATGTTGAAACTAGGCGCCACGGGTACGATTACAGTGACTGCTAATGTGTTGCCAAGGTTGATGGCTCAGTTTTGCGACGCGTTTTTGACTGGCGATGAGGAGGAAGCTGCAAAACTAGATGCCGAACTCCAGCCAATCCATGAAATCTTGTTTTGTGAGCCTAGCCCAACGGCAACCAAATGGGCATTGCATGAAATGGGTAAAATAGACTCAGGCATTCGACTGCCTTTAGTGCCATTAACCGAGGCTAATCATGAAGAAGTACGTCGCCGACTGCATGCAATTGGAGCACTAGCTTGAGAATTCAAAGTGTTATTTGGCTGTCTGTTTCTGCATTGTTACTCGCCTCATGTGGGTGGATGAACGACGGCGAAGGTTTGATTCTGGACCCTGATGATGATTATCTCGGCGCCGAGCAAAGTGCAGGTTTGGTCGTTCCGGAGGATTTGCGCGATCTAGTCAACACGGATCCCTTCCCAATCCCCGATGCACCACAGCCGCAGAATCCTCGCTACTACCCGAATCGACCGCCTTTGCCGGACGCGATTTACGCGAATGACAATCGTGATGAGGTCAGAATCCAGGCGTTGGGTGACCGCAATTGGTTGGTCGTGCCGGAAGCGCCAACGACGGTCTGGCCGAAACTAAAGCAGTTTTTGGCCGATAACGGTATCTCACTCGGCTTGGATTCCCCGGCTGTCGGTCGTATCAACACCGAATGGCTATTGATTGAAGACACAGCCTATCGTGATGTAATCCGTACTGTCCTCAAAGATGCGAAGCAAGGTGCGAATCTGAGTCGCGGGCAGGATCGATTCTTGATTCGTGTTGAGCAGGGACTGAGAACGCTAACGACAGAAATACACCTGCGTCATGAAAATGACAGCCTGACACTCCCCGTTCGCAATGATATCGAAGATCTGACGGGCCTGTTCTCGGACTCGTCAGTCGCTGAGCGCGATTTGCTCAATGAAATTGGAGCCTATATCGCGGCGAAAGTGTCGGAGCAAACTGTGTCTAAGGTGGCTCTTGAAATTGGTTCGTCAGAAAAGGCAGAGCTCACGCTGGACGGCAATGGTGATCCGTTGTTAAAACTCTATCTTGACTACGAACGTGCCTGGGCAACGCTTGGTCAAGCGCTCGATAATGCAAAGATAGAGATTGTAAATCTCGACCGAGACACGGGCTCCTTCTTGGTCAGAGTGCCTACAGAATTGATCACAGGGGAAGATGACTCTGGGTTTTTCTGCCGCATCACGTTTTCGTGCAACAGCAACGCGTCTGCCTACAACCTCCTGTTACAGCTAAAAAATCCAGGCGACAGCGAATTTGACGTCACGGTGCATGATGGCGAAAGCCGGGGTCGCATTGATCCAGATCTTGCGCAACAAGTCTTGGTAATGATCCGAGAATATGCCACCTAATGGGGTTCGCCTCGCTAGGGAGTGGTTCGCGCGGCAATGGTACGGTTGTGGCACTTACACCCCCTGGGGACGATGCCGCAACTCGGACGATCAATTTTTTGGTTGATTGTGGCTTTTCTCTAAAGCAATCAGAACAGCGACTGAGCAGACTTGGCTTATCAGGTGGAGACTTGGATGCTATTTTTGTGAGTCATGAACACTCTGATCACATCGCTGGAGTTGCGGCACTAGCGCATAAGTACAAGGTGGCCGTATTTGCCAGTCATGGCACCCTCAAAAAATCGGGTGCGGAATTTGCTGCGACCGCATTCGATGGCGACACCCGGTTCCAATTGGAAGGGATCGACATAAACCCTGTCTGTGTCCCGCATGATGCGCGCGAACCCACCCAGTTTGTATTTTCGAACGGAAAAGAGACCGTTGGTGTTCTGTCGGATTTAGGCTGTGTGACGCAACATGTTGTAGATCAGTATCGAGAATGCACGCACCTTCTGATGGAAGCGAATCATGATCCTCAGATGTTAATGCGAGGAAGCTATCCCCAGTCGTTAAAGCGACGCGTCAGTGCTGATTACGGTCATCTATCCAATGAGCAGGCTCTGAAGTTCCTAGATGCGGTCAAACATGACGACTTAGAGGTCGTGATCGGTCATGTCAGCGAACAAAACAATCGCATCGATATTCTTGAAGCGATGTTTGCGACTCGTCGAGCGGAGGTTCGGTCTTTGCAGATTGCTACTCAGAAAACCGGTGTCGACTGGATTGGCGATCGACCTATCGTTCGGCAAGTGAGTTTTTCGGAACTTGGATAAAAACTCTTGCTGAGTTCGGGTAGAATAGCGTGATGGATGCAGTAAATATTACCCCAGATACTTTTCAAACAGAGGTTGTCGAAGCCTCGCAATCACAACCAGTCGTGCTCGTCTTTTGGGCCGAACAAGTACCCCCTTCGGTCCAGAGTAAGCAGATCGTGGATGGGCTTGTTGGTCAATTCCAAGGGAAGGTCAAACTCGCGCTGTCGGATGTCGCCCAAGATCAATCAATGGCGCAGCATTTGCGCGTGCAGGGTCTACCGGCGATTCGAATTGTGCATCAAGGCAAAATCGTCGAGCAGATCGATGGACCCGTAGATGAAGAGCAGCTTCGAACGTTGCTCGACAGTCTGACTCAATCTCCAGCCGATCTTTTGAAAGCGCAACTAGATCAAATCATAGCCAGTGAAGACTGGGACACCGCGATGGCTTTGTTGCAAGAGGCTGTCAATGAAGAGCCGAACAACACGGGCTTTCGTGTCGAATTGGCAGATGTCCTTGTACGTAAAGGCGATTTGGATGATGCGCGAACAGTACTTGCCAGTGTCCCGGAAGACACCGTAGATCGAGATCGCCCGCAGAATCGTCTGGAGTTTGTCGAAGAAGCGTCGGGATTTGATTCGATCGACTTACTTCAGCAGCAGTTGAGCGAAGATCCTGATTCTTTGGAAGCGAAATATCAACTGAGCGTGCAGTATCTTGTTGTAGGCCAGGCAGAAGCTGGCTTGGAAGCGGCAATGGATATCCTGCGCTCGGACCGGGAATTTCGTGACGACATTGGCCGGCTCACTATGATTCGGGCTTTCGCCATGCTTGGTAAAGGACATGAGTTGTCCGGTAAATATCGGCGCAAGATGTTCAACTTTATGCACTAATAGTCGTGTAGCGCGCGACTTTAGAGGTGTTAGTGGACTCGTTCACATATTCGCACCTACACCTTCTTTATCCTTCTAGGTACGTGTTTTTGAGGCCTAGACATGGATACGAGGGCTCTGTCGCAGATAGAAATTGTCTACCGGAACACAGCAGCATCATTGACTTATGCTCAAGCGAGAAGCGGCAAACGTTTCTCGCTAGGTTGCGAGGAACGGTGCGATGTAGTGATTCATGGCGATTACGTATCCCGTTCTCACGCCTATATCGAGATAGACGGAAGTGATTTTTTACTCGTTGACGCAAGTACGAATGGATCCTTTGTCCAGACTGAAGATGAGCAAGTCGAATTCGTTCATCGGGGACACATACGCTTGTAGGGAACTGGCTGGATCTCACTAGGTGAGACTCTATCGGCGGTTGACCCGGTGTTGTTCAAGGATACGAGCTAATGCAGTGGTTGAGTGCGGCCGATACCCATGTTGGCAATTTCCGGAGCCGTAATGAGGACGCCATTTTTGTTTCCCCCAGCGCTGGCTTGTGGTTGATTGCTGATGGGATGGGTGGCCACGATGCAGGAGACTACGCCAGCGAGGCCATAACCCAGTCGGTCTCAGAAGTGACAATGACGGATGACTTGGCGGATTGCGTAGACGCTGTGGAAGACCGTCTTCTCGAGGTCAATCTCCACTTGTGTGCGCACGCCCAGACCTTGCCTGGTGGTGCCACTGTGGGTAGCACTGTTGTAGTTGTGCTCGCGCGTGGTGAGGTTGGTGTGGTGATGTGGGCTGGTGATAGTCGTCTTTACCGACTGAGGAAAGAGTCGATCGAGTTGCTGACGAGGGACCACAATCAGATTGCTGACCTTTATGAACGAGGTGGGATCAGCGAACAGGAAATGCTCGAAGCCGATACCAATGTGATTACCCGAGCTGTTGGTGGGCAAGTTAATCTGCACCTAGATGTCGCCGCTTTCAATATTGAGGCTGATGACACGTTGCTTCTATGTAGTGATGGTCTGTATCGAGAAATAGACGCAGTGACAATGGCGAGTGCGCTTTGCTTGCCTGTCGAGCAAGCTGTTTCAACGCTGATGTCACGGTGTCTGGCTGGTACGGCCAGAGACAATGTTTCAGTTGTTGTGACAAGAGCTGCCTAGTGACTGATTTACCAGATAGTGCGAGTTCCTTGGAAGGCTTAAAACAAGACGATCGAACGATTCTATGCGACGACGTGACGGTTCTGCGCGCATACACCGAAACCACTGGCTCGAGTTTGAGTCTGCCTGATCAAGGCGAGAGCTCCTTGGTCTGGAGCAATCACACCACACTAGATGACGCTGAAGCGCCCCGTGTTTTGAAGCAGCGGTTTGTGCTCGAAGATCGCTTAGGGAGCGGCGGTATGGGTACTGTGTATAAAGCCAAAGACCTGCGAAAGGTCGAGGCGCACGACCCACAGCCCTATGTGGCGGTGAAGGTCCTCAACAACGATTTTAGAAAGCACTCTCTGGCATTCATCGCACTCGAACGCGAAGCTTCAAAATCACAAACCCTCAGACACACAAACATTGTGTCGGTCTTCGACTTTGATAAGGACGAGGACGTGCCCTACATCACCATGGAACTCCTTGAAGGGCTCGAGCTTTCGCTTCTATTGCGCAAGCACGATGGCAATATTGAACGAGCGGTAGGCTGGACCGTCATTCGCGGTATGGTTTCTGGTTTGGTTCATGCTCATGAGCAGGGGGTGGTGCACGCGGACCTTAAGCCGAGCAATATTTTTGTTTGCGAAGACCGGACTGCAAAGATTCTCGACTTTGGCATTGCACGGGCTATGCGCTCGAACCAACCTGGAGAGATAACGCATTTCGATCCGGCGCAAGTAGCGGCGCTAACGCCCGCCTATGCCAGTCGAGAGATGCTGAATGGCGATAGTCCTGAAGCACGCGATGATCTTTATGCTCTCGGTATCGTGATCTACATGGTACTAACGGGGCATCATCCCTATGGCCGATTGCCAGCCAATGAAGCCCTGCAAGAACAGTTGAAGCCGGAGCGCCCGAAGCAGATTTCGAGGCGGCAATGGCAAGTTCTACGAAGGTGCCTTGCGTTTAACCGTCAGGATCGGCCCGATAGTGCTGCGGCTGTACTGGAAGGTCTCTTCGGTAAACCGGCCTGGCAGAGTTGGAGTATTGTTTCGTCTGTTGCCATCCTTGCGGTCGCTGTGGGGGTGGCAATGACCTATGAGCCACCTGATATCGCCGAGGTTAGGGAAGAAGTTAAACAACTGACGCTAATCGATGCCCAAAGAGGTCGGATAGAAGGGCTTTTCGCTAAGGCTCTATTCGATGGGTATTGGGAAGATGAGCTGCTTGCCGAGTTTGATCGATTGCGTCATCTCGATTCTAGAGGCCGGCATAGCGTGCAGATACAGGCACGGATTGAAGAACTGTTCGCTCGCTACATTGGACGGGTTGACAATCTCAGTGCGGTTGCCGTTGTCTATGCCAAGGCGGTTGCCTTTGGCGGCTTGGAGACTGTTGAGCGAGCGTTCCACGATCGCTTGCTTGCCGACTTGGGTGACCTTGCCAGCGAACCAGTCAGCAACGACTGGG
>JAQWQN010000156.1 GCA_029244465.1 Pseudomonadales bacterium | reverse complement strand
GGATGTTGCGTCAATGTGTGAAACCTCTACCAAGATTTTTGTCCTTGAAGTCATGGGGCGGCATGCCGGGTGGATCGCTGCCGCCGCAGGGCTGGCACAAGAGCAAAAAGGCGATGCCCCCCACATCATCTTGCTGCCTGAAGTCCCTTTCCAGCAGGCAAAGTTCATCCGCAAGGTTAAAGAATCGGTCAGAAATTGCGGTTATTGCGTGATCGTGGTGTCAGAAGGTGCGCAACGTAAAGATGGCACGTTCCTCGCCGACTCAGGTGCTGGCAAGGATGCCTTTGGCCACACCCAGCTTGGTGGTGTAGCGCCGATGCTAGCAGAACTGGTTAAATCGAAAACGGGCTACAAATATCATTGGGCCGTCGCTGACTACCTGCAACGTGCCGCCCGACACATCGCATCTGCGACAGATGTGAATCAAGCGTATGCGTTAGGCAAGGCGGCCGTTGAATTTGCTGTTGCCGGGAAAAGCGCTGTGATGCCGACAATCGTGAGAACGAGTGATGAACCCTATCGGTGGAAGATTGGTGAAGTTAAGTTGTCCCGGGTTGCCAATGTCGAGCGTAAGATGCCCAAGAATTTTATCAGTCGTGATGGCTTTGGCATTACTGCCGCCGCACGTCGTTATCTAGCGCCCTTGATCGCAGGCGAAGACTACCCAAGTTATCGAAATGGTTTGCCGCAGTATGTGCGTTTGAAGAATGAGTTGGTAAAGAAAAAACTGACGACTCAGTGGTAGGCACTACTGACGGCTAGCCGTCTGCTGTCAGTTCCGTCTCGCCCAGACTGTCGCAAGCACTCGCAGAGTGTCAGATCTGAGGCGGTGAGTTATCGGTGCATCTCGACTAGATCGGGGTGGCAGGTCGAAGCTCAGTGTCATCTTTCTACTTGTGTCCTTCCGCTGGGAAGGGCGTATCCTCAGTCTCGTAATCAGTAGAGGGCGATAATGAGCCAGCGACTTATGTTTTTCTATAAATCCATCATGCTAGCGACAGTCATGATGAGTTATTCGGCGAGTTTGGCAGCGGAGAATCGTGCCACCGATCACCCGGAAGTACAGGGTGCTCTGGCTGTTGTCGATGCATGGGCGGAGTCGTTAGTTGCCTACGATGAGGTGCCTGGCGTGTCGATTGGCATCGTCCTCGATCAGGATCTCATATTCTCGAAAGGCTATGGCTTTTCCAATGTGCGCGGCAACGTTGCTGCTGATGTCGATACGATTTACAGCATTTGTAGTATCAGCAAGCTCTTCACCAGTATGGCGGTCATGCAAATGCGCGATCAGGGGAAGCTGACGTTGCGTGACCCGGTCGCTGATCACCTTCCCTGGTTCGATATTGAAGAGCAGCATGCAGATGCAGGTCCCACACGCATCCAAGGATTGTTAACCCACTCCTCTGGATTACCGAGGGAATCTGAATTTGCTTATTGGCAAGGTGACTACCCGTTCCCGGATCGTGAAGCGATGATGGCGCGACTTAGCGAGCAAGCAACCTTGTATCCTGCTGATTCTCTTTTCCAATACTCCAACCTGGGCTTGACTTTAGCCGGAGAGATCGCTGCCAAGCACAGCGGCAAGCCGTACGCCGATCATGTGCAGGAAGCGATTCTTGATCCACTTGAACTTTGGGATACACGACCGTTCTTTCCGGCTAACTTGCATGGTAAGCAAATGGCGATCGGCTACTCTGGTAAGTTCCGCAATCGCGAACGGCAACCGGTTCCGCCCTTTGATACCAAAGCCATTGCGCCCGCTGCGGGATTTACCAGTAGCGTTAGCGATCTGGCGAAATTCGCGAGTTGGCAGTTTCGAACATTGTCCGGTGAGCGAAACGAGGTGCTCGATCCTAATACGCTGCGAGAAATGCATCGTGTCCACTGGGTCAATCCAGATTGGAAAGTGACCTGGGGGATTGGGTTTGTTGTATCGGAACGAGACGGGACGAGTACCGTGGGTCATAGCGGTGGCTGTCCGGGCTACATCACTCAGTTTGTTTTGGTGCCAAAGCACAGGCTGGGTGTGATTGTCCTCACCAACGCCTCAGATGGTCCCGCGGGCAAGATCAGCGCCAATATACTCAACACGTTGGGGCCAGCCCTTGGGAAAGTGAAGGAAGATGCCGGTGATGTTACGACAGACTTGCATGAGTATGAGGGGAACTACGGCGGTTCGAGCTGGGGCGGTGAATTGGCGATCCGTGTTTGGGGAGATAAGTTGGTTGTGGTTAATTTACCAAATGACCGTCTTGAAGACTTGCCCAAGCTCAAGCGTGTCGGCGGTGATCAATTCCGAAGACTCACAAAAGAGGGCGATGAACGCGAAAACTGGATCTTCGAGAGAAGTGACGATGGTCAGATAATTGGCATTCGCCGACACAGTATGACCCTGACTAGGGTCTTGTGAGCCGTGGCACGAGTCACTTTGACATTTGATAACGGGCCGACCACCGACGTTACTCCGTTCGTTTTACGAAAACTAGCCGAACGCAATCTGACGGCCTACTTTTGTGTTGTCGGCGGTCAACTCTTGCGTGGTCGGGAACAAGTGGATGTCGCTAGTGAGGCTCTAGCTGCAGGCCATAAGATAGTTAACCATTCTTTAACTCATGGTATATCGCTCGGGGATGACACGTCTGGTGAACATGCGCGCCAGGAGATTGGCGAAATGGATCGTTTCATGAGTGAGGTGCTTGGCGATTGGGGTGAAAAACTGTTTCGACCGTTTGGTCGCGGTGGATCGTTAGGACCACATGTTTTTAGTCACAAGGCTTTGCTTGAGCTGGGCGCGCTTGGCTATTCAGTTTTGCTTTGGAATAACGTGCCTCGTGATTGGGCGGAGCCCGTGGCGTGGGTTGAGACGGCACTTGCTAGGCTAGCCGACCAGTCTCATTCCGTGGTGGTTCTGCATGACCTCAACACCGGCGCGATGGAGGCGCTGCCAAGGTTTTTGGATAGGCTGCTGGCCGACGGACACATATGTACGTGTGATTTGCCGGACGATTGCATTCCCATGCGGTCCGGCGTGATGGCTTGGCCGGAAGAGAAGCTGGCGCACCTTGTGCGGGCTGATCACTAGCGCGCCGTTATTCAAGGCATTCGCGATTTGCCTGCAAGTGGCACTAACCTGGGCTCGCAGATCGGTCTTCTGCCATTTTTTCCATCGCGTTGTAGAGGTTTATAACGTGCAATGCAAGCTCACATATTCGCTCTGGCTTGACGTCAGGAAGGCGGCGATGTCTCTCTAGAGTTTCGCTTGCAGGCTGCGTCCTCCATAGGTCCAGCCTGTCGCCAGAAAGCGTACGGATTTCATTCGTAATCTGATCGCCAATATCTCTGCCTAGGGTATTCACGCCAAAGGTTGTTGTGATCGCCTGATCCGTCTGGGACCATTGGCTGAGCAAGCCGTGCACTTGAGTGAATTGTTCCGCAAACGTAAACGTAGCGACGCACTGGCGCCCGTCGGCGAGATATGCGGTGTGTGAATACGTATAGGGGCCGCTACCAAAATCTTGCCGGTGCCAGACACCAATCAACGCATCTGTTGCCTCTTCGTGCGGGATCGTCGTGCAACCGAGTAGAAATATGAGCGGCGGCAGAAGGGCTGCTCTGGCGAAGCTAATCACTACTCACGTTTGTGTTGCGGTCTGGGGTCTGCCATCACCCCAATGGGTGAACGAGCCCTGAGGCCGCCGTCGACAACGATAGACTCGCCAGATACGAAAGATGATTCGTCAGAGGCGAGCCACAGGGCGGCATTTGCGATCTCACTGGGCTCTCCCAAACGGCCTAGCGCGTGCGCTTCTATGTTGCGTTTGTAAGCATCTTGGTCGGCCATCATGCGCTGAACTGGCGGTGTGGCAATTGTGCCGGGGCAGATCGCGTTCACGCGAATGCCTTGCGGTGCATGATCGGTTGACAGTGCTCTGGTCAGATTGATCACGGCACCTTTGCTTGCGGCATAAACGACGGATGCACCGTCGCCATGGAGACCAGAGATGGACGCTGTATTAATGATTGAACCGGATCCTTGCGCGACCATGTGTGGGACGGCGTACTTTGCGCCAAGGTAGACGGAACGGACGTTTACGTTCATGACCAGGTCCCAATCGGCGGGTTCAAGCTCCGGTGCAGTGCCTGGCCTGAGGGTTCCGGCGTTGTTGAACAGCACGTTGAGCTTACCGAATTGGTCAATGCACTTCGCGACCATCTTGGCCACTGACTCTGGATTGGAGACGTCGACCTCGAAGGGAAGGGCAATGCCGCCTAGATCCTCAATATCGGCCGCGACTTGGTCCGCTTTGTGCAAACGTATGTCAGCGACCAATACCTCGGCGCCTTCCAGAGCAAAACGCATAGCAGATGCTGCGCCGATACCGGATCCTGCTCCAGTTACTATGGCTGTTTTGTTAGATAGTTGTTTGGCCATGTCTTCTCCCTGTTGAGATCCGGAGAGTAGCCTAAGATGGCGGGAAACAAAAAGGGGGCGTACGCCCCCTTTTTTTGACGAGCCTAGCTTGACTCAGACAATGAGTGGTGCGATCACGAGACTGACGATAGCCATGACATTAATAAGAATGTTCATGCTAGGACCTGAGGTATCTTTGAACGGGTCACCAACCGTGTCGCCGACAACCGCTGCGGCATGAACGTCAGAGCCTTTACCACCGAGGTTGCCTTTTTCAACGTACTTCTTAGCGTTGTCCCAAGCGCCCCCTGCGTTCGCCATGGTGAGTGCAAGTAGTACACAACCAAGAAGCGCGCCACCTAAAGTGCCCCCAAGCGCTTCTGCGCCAAGACCAAAACCAACGACTGGCGGCACTCCAACTGCAATGACGCCAGGAAGAAGCATCTTCTTGAGTGCTGCAGTCGTTGCGATTTCTACACACTTAGCATTATCTGGCTCGGCAGTACCTTCCATTAACCCCGGTATTTCTCGGAACTGACGTCGAATTTCTGTGATCATTTCCATAGCTGCTTCACCGACTGAAGTCATGGTGATGCTGGCGATGAGAAAGGGTACCAGACCGCCAATGAACAGCCCGATTAGAACCCTCGGGTCGCCGATGTGCAGAATAAATTGCCCATCTCGTTCTAGCCCAACTGTTTCAACGAATGCGGCGATTATGGCGAGTGCTGCGAGTGCTGCGGCGCCAATAGCAAAGCCCTTGCCCATCGCTGCGGTGGTGTTGCCCAGTTCGTCCAACGAATCTGTAATAGCGCGCGTCTCTTCTCCGAGGCCGGCCATTTCAGCGATCCCGCCCGCGTTGTCGGCAACCGGGCCATAGGCGTCAACTGCCATCGTCATGCCGACGGTAGCTAGCAAACCAACAGCCGCGACGCCGACGCCATAGAGGCCGGCGAGTTCCGTTGAGACGTAGATGATGCCGCAAATCGTTAGGACTGGCACGACGACAGACTGCATACCGACGGCCAAGCCGGTGATCATCACGGTCGCCGCACCGGTTTGACCTGATTCCGCAATTTTTATAACCGGCGTTGAGGAGGTGTAGTACTCGGTAATTAGGCCGATCACGACACCACCCGCCGCACCGAATAGCACGGACAACCAAATATTGTTTGAGATGCCAAGGCCTTGGACGACGAAATAGCCGGCGATGATAAAGAGTATCGGGGTCCCAACCATGCCGATTCGCAGCGCGACCGCAGGGTTAGCGCTAGAAAACATGCGGACAACGCCGATGCCAATGATGGAGGCAATCAAACCCGTTGAAGCCAAAGCCAACGGTACAAACATGAGGGCTGCGCGTGCGTCTGCTTCGCTCATCCCGGGAGCGAGTTGACCCAGGGAGACAATCGCCAGCGTCGATGCGATCGCGATCGTCGCGATCATTGATCCACAGTACGATTCAAAGATGTCGGAACCCATACCAGCAACGTCACCAACGTTGTCACCAACGTTGTCGGCGATGACTCCGGGATTTCGTGGATCATCCTCGGGGATGCCTTGTTCGAGTTTACCTACGAGGTCGGCGCCAACGTCCGCACTTTTGGTATAAATGCCGCCACCGACACGCGAAAAGAGTGCGACGACGGAGGCGCCCATACCAAATCCGTGAATGTGATGGGCGGCCTCCGGGTCTCCACCAAATACGTAGTAGACGAGACCTAAGCCCAAGAGACCAAGGGAAGCGACGGCGAGTCCCATGGTTGAGCCTCCAAAGAAGGCAACGGATAGAGCCACCGCTTGACCTTGGGTGTGGGCGGCTTGGGTCGTGCGCACGTTCGCCTTGGTAGCGGTGAACATACCAAACCAACCAGCGCATGCGGAGGAAAGCGCGCCAGCCAAGAAGGCAGCGGCTGTCATCCATCCGAGTGGACTGAAGTAAATTAGAACGAGCAGGACGCCTGCGAAAATGGCCAGCATCGTGTACTCACGACGCATGAATACCATGGCGCCTAAATGGATCTGGTCAGCAATCCGTTTTAGATTGTCATCTCCTTCGTCGTATCCCTTAACGATGAAGTAGATGACCACGGCTGCCACTAATCCTACTACACCCAAAATGGGTGGAATGAGGGAGAGGTCTATCATAAAAGTCCCCAAGAATGGTTAGCTTGAATATTGTTGTGAATCTAACGAG
>JAQWQN010000153.1 GCA_029244465.1 Pseudomonadales bacterium | reverse complement strand
TTGCACCCGCCGATTCTGCTGCCTTCCTGCTTCAGTGGCGTTATCCGCCATAGGCTGTGAGGCACCAAAACCGATAGGCACCAGGCGGTCAGGGTCGATGCCGTAGAGCCCCAGCACCGCGACAATCCTTTGCGCGCGCTGCAGGGAGAGCTCGCGGTTGCGTTGTGCAGATCCGGTTGAATCCGTATGCCCCTGAACTTCAAGCCTGAGCACGGGATCAGCTTTGAGCACGGCCACAATCGTATCGAGTACTTCTCCGCTTCCCGGGAGTAGGTCGGCACGATCTATATCGAAGATGATGCCATAGAGAGAGACGCTGCTTTCGCGGTTTAATGCCTCAAGCATCGCGTCTTCATCAAACTCTAGGCTGAGATCAAGCCCACCTTCGTCCACAATATCGAGCTCGTATCGGCCACCGGAACGTGCATCGAGTATCCCCCAGGTGGTTGAGCCACCGCGGGCTGCCAGCCTAAATCTCAACCTTGTTGCACTGCGATCGAGCACTTCACCACCAACCCGGAGCACTTCAGAGGCATAGTTCGACATTATCTCACTGGCACTTGTCGCTGTTTCGCCAAGCTGGTACTCAAGGTGCCAGAAGCGTCCTTCGACGGTGTTGCTGACCGTCCGCCCATCGACGCGATATCGGACCGACATCGTGCCGTATTCATCCATGCGCGACCGATCTTCATTCAGCAAAGAATCCAGCATGGGTTTAATGACTGGATGCTCGGGCAGCCCGGACTCCTGACCCATACCTGGGGGCGATAGAGCAAGCAAAACAATCAGAATCAATACGAAATAAGCTCGCTTCAGGACATAGATCATCAGCGTTCCTTTGTCATGAGGATAGCGACTATAGCAGGGCTAGAATAGCCGAGTACCTACCGACATTGCTCCGATGGCTAGACGCGAGGCAAGAGAACGGACACTCGTCGTGCTGAGCTTTATTTACACCAGCTGCAACGATGTCAACGGATGCCCACTCGCAACGTTTGTCATGCGAGGCGTTCAGAACAAAGTCAGCAACGATGTACAACTGCGTAAACAGGTACGCTTGAGCTTCAGCTTCGACCCTGATCACGACATACCCAAGGTACCTGCGGCCTACAGTCATCATTTTAGAGCATCTTATTTGACTGGCGGTTTCTTAGCACCGTATCACCTGCACCCTATTCTTGAAGGCTACGGCCAACGGGTGACTCGCGATTACGATGCGCAAAATCGCGCGCGTGGTAGGGTGTCACACCTACTCAGGGTATTTCTGATCGACAAAGACTAGTGCATCCACAATCTTGACAGCCCCTTCTTCTTACATGCTGATACGCGAGCCAACGACTTGCTAACCTTGCTTGCCGAATAACGAGACTGACTGATGGTGTCTGCCTCCAGCGGCCCAGAGTATTGATCATAACCCCAATCACAACGGGTATATCTGACACCAGAAAATAACGTCGCGGTTAGAGAGCAGGCATACTGGCCAGGTCAAACCGCCAAAGATTCTCACCCGAACAAGTGGCGTAAGAGTCAAAGTAATCGCGTCTTTCTTTCCAGTCGCCCTTCGCGGCAATATCCTGTTGCTCAGCCAGCGCCGCCGTTATGTCTGGATAACCAGTAAAATGCGCAAATTCACCGGCCACATCTCCTTGTCGAATCCCCCACGCGGGAGAAGCGATACCCCAGTGTATAATGTGATCGCTTGCAGACTCAGCCAAACTGCGGTGCTTTGCCATAAGGTTTTCCAGGCTCACGTCCTCGTTTTTAGTACACCAATTAATACTTAACACGCGGTTCATATCGTCTACATATTTTGTGTGCTGGTGAAAGTAACGATGCAAGGTTCGTGTGCACGTCGCAACGTCGTCAATAGACGCTTGCACCTTGGCTCCGGATGAACTTTGCAGAAACGTTTCCCAGGCGGCGGCCAAATCGGCAAAAGGTGCAAAATCGGCAAGGATGAAATCTATTTTGCTCTGCGGGCTCACAAACATCGGCGTCAAAATGCCAAAGAAAGGGGTATAACCCGCTTCTTTTTGGAAGGCTTGGATATCCGGTATCAAGTTTTCGGCATCTGCGAGTGTACTACCTGGATTGAGCGCACACAGGGTCAACTGGGCCGCCTCCACGGTGCCATTGCTCGTCGCGTTTACTTCCCCCGAGGCATGATGGTCTGCCCAAGCACTCTGGCTCGACCAGGCCGCGAAAAAAATAAGCCCCAATCGACTCGCACAATTCATCAGTCTAAACATAGCCGCCTATCCTTAAATGTGGTTCCGCTGCAGGGTATGTAAATTCCCTGCGACTTGCCAACTCGCAAAATAAGCATAATTTAACCAATCGTCACGTGACAATGAGGGGCACAAACCCGGCTACCAAAAAAATCAACGGTAAATAAGCTTTGTCTGGACGTGACTCGTTATCCGCGGATAGCGAACGCACGACGTCTGATCAATCAGGGCGCTAGAATTTTCATTCAGCCGTCAGTTTTAACAGACCTTGCTCCGCCACCATGCCAACCTGGTCTGACACCAGGCACTGCTGCTCTTCCCCGCGTAGCCAGCTCAGAATGTCGTCGTTCGTATGGCCCTTACGATGTGCTGTTGAAGCGATCCCGAGCGCTCTGGGCGTCATCGCTCATAGCGGTGAGCCAACTTTGATCGGCATCGGCAAAACTACTCGCACGATTTAGCGCCCCCGCGGTGGCATTAATCGCTTCTTTGACCATCTGCGTCGCGACCTGAGGCATCGTACATACGGTAGCAGCCATTTCTCGCGCACGCGCAACCGTTTCTCCGTCCTGCGTCACTTCTTCCGCCAGCCCCCAATCCAGCGCGGTGCGCGCATCCATTTTTTCGTCTAACAGGCAGATCCTTTTAGCACGAGACGGCCCAACAAGAGCTATCAGCCGCGGCAATGCTCCCCATTGTAGATTTAAGCCAATTTTTACTTCTGGCACATACAGGTAGCAGCTTTCGCCCAATACTCGCCAATCACAGGCCAAAGGCAAAGCCACGCCAGCGCCCACGGCTAGTTTTTCTATGCACGCGATCGTGATTTGCGGCATAGATTCCCACGCTTCACAAAGGCGCACCCCGCGAAAGTAGGTTTGACGTTTCTCAACATCTGTACCCGCACTGCGCGCAGACAAATCTTCAATATCTGCACCGGCTGAAAAATAGTCTTTACTGCCGGTTAAAATGACTACGCGTGTTTCCAGATCATCGTGAAAGGAACGCGCGACCTCAGTCAGTTCTAGGATCAACTGACCATCAAAAGCGTTTAAGTTCTTGTGACGATCAAATGTCACGGTGGCGACCGGACCCGCTTTTTCAATACTCACATATGGATCAGTCATACCGCTCTCCCTAGTTTTTTTCTAGCTTAGCAGTACATGGAACGTTGTCCATGACACCGAATCGCGCATCGGTTATCAGAAACTTCCTTGGGCAAGAGGTAGGCTACGGTCTAACAACAAACGCCGCACGCCGATGTTGTTGCAGGATGCCAATCTCACTTTTACCACCATAACGTCTATTTCAACGATCCAAGCGAACGTAAAATCAATCTGATTCACGTGTCTGTATCGCTTTCTAGAGCCCGTTTACGGCACCATTTTTATCAGCATGCTTTCGCTGACTATCATCTACAAAACATAAACGTACTCAGTACCCGACCGACAGCCTAGGGTGAAATGACATGACCCGGGCTCTAATTCGGAAAAGGTCGAAAAAATGACGCCCGTCACGCTGAGATGAAAGACGAAAGACGAAAGACGAAAGACCAAGCACCCTACCAAGCTCGCACTCACGCTGACAGGGGACATCGGATGACCTGTGACGTTTTCGGATTACGCCTCGAGCAGTAACAGCCCTTATCACCGCAGAGTTTACCTATTAGGACCCCGGCATTCGAGCCTGGCAGCAGGCGGTTGCGACGAACCGAGAAATCGCAAAACGCCGGGGCACCGCCCCTTACTTGCTGGCGACTCTTCTGGCGACTCTTCTGGCGAACACGCACCCTTTGTACCAAACCGGGAGCCGGCGATTTAGTAGCCCAAGGCCATATCGAAAACGCCCATCGTTATGCGATGAGCGTCATCGCATGCTCAGTACACGGGAGCTGTGACGCTGATGTTATGTTGGTCTCAACGGCGTACTCATGCAGTCGCGCGCGTCACCGCTTTTCGCCGTGGCTTAGATGGGCAATACTTCGTGTCAAATAGATGTCGGAAAAATAATGCAATGGAAAAAATATTGTCGCCTCAGTGGCTAGGGATGAACCTGTTATGAACGATTTCACCGACATACGCTATGAGGTAGAAGACCCATACGCCATCATCACGCTCAACCGACCAGAACAGTTAAATGCGTTCACTTACCACACACTCGACGAACTGCGTGCCGCATTTGTTGCTGCGGAAGCGGACACCTCAGTGGTCGGCATCATCATCACCGGCGAGGGACGAGCATTCAGCGCTGGACTCGACATGGCGACTCTGACCGAAACGACACAGTCTTCGAACGCACCTCGAGTGGCCTCGGACGACGAATTGCCCGGCTTGTTCAGCTATCTGTTGGAAATACCCAAACCCATAATCGCGGCGATTAACGGCGTCACCGCTGGTGGCGGCCTGATCCTCGCATTAATGAGCGACCTGAGGTTCGCCAGCGTCGATGCCGCATTGACCACTGTCTTCCTGAAGCGCGGATTGATTGCTGAACATGGCTCAAGCTGGCTGCTCCCTCGCCTGGTTGGCGTCAGCAAAGCATTGGACCTGCTGTGGATGAGTGACAAGATTACAGCACAAGAGGCTCGCGAAGTCGGGCTTGTGGATCGAGTGGTCGCTAGCGAATTGCTGCTAGATACAGCCCGCGATTACGTTAGTCGCTTAAGTAAGACCATTGCCCCCAAAGCGATCGGCGCGACCAAGAGGCTAGTCTACCAACATTTGGGTCTTGGCTATGAAGCTGCGCTGAGAGATGCCGAACGCGTTCAAAATCAGTTTGTGACGGCGCCCGATGCCATTGAGGGCGCGCAATCTTTTCTCGAACGCCGACCGCCTGAATTCGAACGTGTCGGCAAGTGATCTTTGCTCGTTAACGCGTGCAACGTGTTGAGCACTGCAATGCCATCTAGCTGAGGGTAAGCAGATGACCGGGATATCGGCAATTGGCGAATCCTGCACGATGTGCACGTTGGAGTTCGAAGACGATCGCTCTGGACCGCCCTTGCGACCTGATAATTTTGCCCCGAATGCACAGCTGGCGAGCGTAAAGAGTGTAGCCAAGGTATTCAGGTTGCAACTCTGCAGAGCATAAGCCACTGTCGGCTGCTGACTCGCGCCCCAATAGTGGCGAGCGCTATCAAGTTGCTGAACGGTCGTCTCGCAGCCAATATTGAGCAGATCTGAATCTGCACAGCGTTCGTGGATTTGTCCCCATGGGTCTTTGCAATAGTCATAAACCTGGCCACCCAAACGATGGCGCCCAACCCCCAAACATGCTTGCAGGCTTTATTGCTGAGTAAGTGATCGCGGCCAATCATTACGGTCTCAATGTTTTGCACTTCGCTAGAAACATGCTGCAGACGTTCGATGTCAGCTATGCAAAATTGAAAGCCAACGAGGTGATGATCGGTGTACTCACGCCCCTTATCCAGACGCGCTTACGTTTACCGTCAGCATTCAGGGGCAGGCTTTTGCCCGAGAGTCTATAGGCGCCAGTTGTTGCGTGCCGTAGATCGGCTCAGTGTTGCTTATGCATTGGCCTGTTTCGTCTGGGGGGGGGTTGCGTGGCTAAACTATCAGGCAAACGGTCTGCGTATTGCTTGGCTGCACGCAATGCCCGTTCACCAAGCGTGCGGTCCCAGCGGACGATCAGGTTTGCTATCTCATACTTAGTTGCCCAGGACTCCAGGTCGCCGACGGCTTGCATTTTTTTGGCAGGAAATGCTTTAAGTACCTTTTCCACGGCAACCAAGGCATCACGCGCTTTCGCGCGTACCAACGACCCATATTCGTCGACGTGAACATACACGGGGCCGCTATGTGCGGCCGAGCCAAAACTGAAATGGCCGCTTGCAAGCATGTTCGCAAAGCGTGCCTCGAGGGCTGCTGAAAACGGAGGCGGGCGTTTGAAACCGTATGCTCGTACCGCCAGCCAGGTGCCGGCCTCAGCTTCGAGCACCAGCTCGAGACTGAGCGCATCACTGCCTTTGGCTGAACTCACTCGTTTGACAACTTCGCCACCGACAACCAGTTCCAAAGCGGAGAGTAGATCAAGGGTTGGATTGAGGTTCGCACTGGCTCGTATGTGCAGATCGCTGCCTTTATCGACCTGCAAGGTAGAGCCCATAGGCTGATCGTTCACCGACAGCGTCAACATCGGACCGTTGGTAACAAAGGTATTACCTTCGCGCAATCCATCAAACCAATCCTGCGAAGTGAAGGGACCTTGGTGAAAGACATAAGACCGTACATCGCCCGGAAGCGCGATATAGGGCCAGTCAGAACCGGCCGCAGGCGGAATTTTGAAACCAAGATTCAGGTAGTTATACCAAGTTTCCGTGCGCAGTAGCGACGCTTGAAGTACTTCAACGAAGTCAACCACACCGTCCGCTACGTCCAGCGCAAGCCCGCTCTTCACGTCAAAGAGTGAATCACCCAGATGGGCGTAACCGAATAAGCCGCCCTGAGCTCGGATACCTCTCGCTGTGCGCTGATAGTCGAGGTACTCATCAGTGAATCGAACCGGCGATTGTGGGTTAAGAGAAATCGTGTGGCCTAAATACTGTGTTCGTGGATCTTCTTGTCCGGAAATCAGAAACCGTCCTCGTTCGGCCAGTTGGCCCGGTTGGCCCATTTGTTGTTGCGGAAAGGCGAGATTTGCTGCGTTACCCATACTGAGTACGTTGTAAACAGAAATATCCTCCGCCCGCGCAACCGCCATCAGGCGAACATCATCCTCGCGGGTCATTCGCGTGTGATGATTGTGTATATCTCCTGAGCGCCAACTATCTTTCGCCATGTCACGCCACCGCTGCAGATTAATGACGATCCTATTTGGCGTTTTAGCGTCGATCACTACCTCTCGTTCTACCAGTTGATATTCAAGCCCCTTCTTCAGGACTAACCGATATCGCCCCGTCGGCAGGGTGAAGGTGGAGTCGCCGTCCAGGTAAACGGCATAGCGATTAGGGTGAGGCCAGTGAATATGTCCGAGATCGCGCATACCAACATGATCGAGCGTGGTGTCTTCCCAATCCAATGGCAGGTCGGTCGTGAAGGCGAGCGGCTGCCGCCCCGTTGCGTCGTAAAGGCCGGCGCGGACAAAGACGGGCTCGTTGCTCGACACATCGACAATGCGCAGCTCAAGTCGGCCTGTCGCTTCAGGTTGTCGGGTGGTTGGTCGTCGCAAAATGGAAATATTGTCGATCACCAACCGGGCGCTGCTCCAACCGCGTACGTTGCTTGCAAGCACCAGATCTGTCCCTTTGTAACCCCGATTAGCGAAGCGTGCGCGTTTGAGTTCTATGTCAATCGTGCGCCAACGGGCAGTTGGATCGTAGTCCAAAGCAATGTGGGTGGACGTTGCGACCTGCCCGTTGCGGTCGTAGCCATACCAGAGATCACGGGTGGTGTAGGTATCGATACTGAGGCGCAAAGTCACTGTTTCATCGATATCGAACGCAAACTGATCGTCTATGTCGAATGCCAGCTGAGGCGCCGCTAATGCAACGCGGTCATCGATTTTGACGACTCCGGCGATCGAATGATCGCTGTACAAACCAAAGCCGAAATCTAGGCCGGCGCCAAAGCTGTACAGAGCGCTGATTTGCGGGCTCTGTTGCCATTCGAGCTTTTTTGCCCCCATGGCGCCGGCAATAGGCGTATGGGCGTCAGCCAAGACGCTGATAACCAGTCCAACAACACATAATGCTGACTTGATCATAGGTGCATTACCCCTTCAATAGCCTGCGGAGGATAGGAATTATAACAGCGCCATTCGAGCTGCGAAGCGCAGTATTGAACAGGTCAGATACTACCGACGGTGACCAGACGATAGAGGGTTTAGACCAGGAAGAACTGAGCTCACCCAACGTTGCAACGCCCGCGCCCGCACATGGTCGAGACGACAGGATTCAAGCGCCAACCAAGCGGCTGCGACCACTGCCCGCCTGAATCTGCCAACAATGTCATTATTTCTGAAGACGGCACGTCCCGCACTAACCAAATCATAACCAATGTACAAATCAACGTGGATGAAGAATCCCACGCTGCCTCGGGGCATTCCTATGTACCGCTCTATCAGCAGAAGGAAGATCATCCACTGCGGCTCATCTTCGCCGGTGAATACTTCGATGAGTTTGTGAAGATTCACGGCTGCTGGCGGTTCAAGCAGCGAGATATCAGACATCTATTGGTTGGGGGTCTATCCGCGCACTTTAAGAACCCGCAAGCGGCGACTACCCATGCGCTGTAATCACCGCCTTCGGAGCTTGCCCATAGACCCAATCTTCCGCCTTCAACGACGTCTGAAAAATCCAGTCTGTCTATATTTTGGGACCGTTAGGGAAAGATCGGCCATACCTAAAGACGCTGTGGCACTTTGCAACGCTGTGGCACTTTGGGGTTAGTGTGCACCTACTCTGCGATCAGGATCTGGTTGCCGCGTTAAGGGCAACAGAAGTGTTTGAAAGTGATTCGTTTGACGTCGTTAGCCCATAACCAGGTGGTTGCTGATTGACAGACCTCAGGATCATCTGGCTAGACCACGAGGCCACCGTCTACCGCGAAAATTTGCCCGGTAACGTAGTTGGAGGCATCGGATGCGAGGAACAGAATAACCGTGGCCATGTCTACCGGTTGCGCGACTCGGCCCAGCGGGACATATTTCGCGACTCGTTCCCAGTCCTCGGGCTCGTTGCCAACATCTGCGGCAAGCATGTCGGTCTGAGTCGCGCCCGGCGCGATGCAGTTCACGCGGACGCCATGCGGCGCCAGATCCTGAGCCAAGCCGAGCGTCATGAAGTTCATGCCGGCCTTGGCGATGCCGTAGATACGACAGCCTTGCGATCGTAAGCTCGCCACTGATGAAATATTGACAATAATGCCGCATTTACGGTCGATCATCCCGGGACTCACCGCATGGCAACACAAATACACACTTTTTAGATTCGTATCGATGATCTCGTCCCAGCGCGCTTCATCGCTGTCGAGCATCGATGGCCCGCTGCCACCGTTGGCGGCATTGTTTACCAGGAT
>JAQWQN010000150.1 GCA_029244465.1 Pseudomonadales bacterium | reverse complement strand
GTTCCGGCGTCACAATGTGGATTGTCAACGAGCGGAAGCAGCTGTTTACCGCCGCCACCGTCCCAATGCCAGCTCTCAGCAAGCTCGCCGCGGATCGCATCCTCCGGCAAGTGGGCCTCATTGACAAATCGGTAGGGACCTCCCTGGGCGACACTTTTGCTCAAGTCCGCGACAAAAAGATGCTCCCGCACCGCGCCGAAGTCATGATTGGACTTCCAGGTCCAATCTGCTGGATCCCACGACAAGGCAGAAAGCGTGACATAGACTGTGCCGACATTGAGCGTGCCACCATACTGAGGCTCCCGCTCCGTCGCCGTGACACCGACAGCTACCAGCACGGCGCAAGCTAACAAGACAAAACGGACAGGCGCAAATTTACCCATGCGCCACTCCATTCTTAGCTCGATCCGCAGCTCTATCCGCAGCTCTATTCATAGTTCGATCCATCGCCACATGCACACAACTTCCCGCAAACTTTCACGTCTGGAGAATACCGCGCTTGACAGTGTCCCGCTACGCGGTAGCGTGACGCTGACCTAAAGGAAAAGTAACTCATGAAAGTAGACGCCCCCCTAACCGCAGATCTCGCCCGCGTCGCCAACCAGGCCAGCAAACTAGAAGGATTCGGCTACGACGGCCTACGTTTAGCAGAATTGAATCACGACCCGTTCCTGCCACTGACCATCGCCGCAGAACATACAGAGCATGCCGAGTTGGTCACTTCCGTCGCAGTGGCCTTCGCACGCAATCCCATGTCAATGGCGGTTCTTGCCCATGATCTCAACGCATTTAGCCAAGGCCGCTTGGTGCTGGGCATAGGCTCTCAAGTCAGACCGCATATTGAGCGACGTTTCAGCATGCCTTGGCATAAGGCTGCGGCACAGATGCGCGAGTTCATCGACTCTATGAATGCAATTTTCGATTGTTGGTATGAAGGAAGGCGGCTTGAGTACGTGGGGGAGTACTACCAGCACACACTCATGCCAGCCACTTTCACACCTGACAATACCGATGCGCCACGACCGCGTATCGCGCTCTCTGCGACGGGTCCGCTCATGACAAAAGTTGCAGCGGAGGCAGCTGACGGCATGATCATGCACCCGTTCTCATCAGAGCGCTACATGCGGGAGGTAACCATCCCCGCGATCAAAACTGGACTCACCAAACGTGGCCGAAGTCTAGAAGATTTTCAACTCGACTACGCACCAATGCTTGCAACCGCGCGAACCGACCAAGCACTGGAACGAGCCATTGACGTGTTACGCGACCGAATTGCGTTTTATGGTTGTACCGTCGCTTATAAGCCGGTCCTCGATATTCACGGTTGGGGGGACATGCAGGAAGAGTTGATAGCGCTTAATCGCGCGCACGACAAGCCCGGGATGGCGGCACTCATTTCCGACGAGATGATCGAAACAATTGGCATCGTCGGCTCTCCAGAAGAGGTCGTCGACAAAATGAAAGCTCGATTTGGCGGCCTCATACATCGCACGGGCTTTGGTGCTGACCTTGAACAAGACGACCTGACCGAGATGCTTAGACGCTTGCGCGCCTAGATTTCGTTGCGTACGCGTCTTAAGTAAACGGCACCTGCCAGAAAACCGAGACCGACGACTAAACCGAGCCAGAACTGAGCGTCGCCAAGCACCACAAACTGTTCTGCAAATGTAGTCGCCGCCCCTTTGCCGAAAGGGTCTTCACCGATGCTACTCATACCGGGTAAAGACGCCATTGATAAATGAAAAACAATGAACGAAGCAATCCTATCGCCATCCGTCATTATGTTCTCAACCACGACGAGCGATAACGGTACAGCAAATGCCCACATCATCGGCATGCTTTTCGCCCAGCCGGAAACGAGGATGCACCACGCAAACACAGGCAGCACGACGAAACCATTCATCAAGAAGCCAACCAAGATCTGCAGCAAGCTCATTAGCACCCCGCTGTGCAAAAGTAACCGAGTGCCCATGCCCTGTTCGACGAGTGTCATTAGCAAGACAGTCACAAACAACTGCGCCGCAAGAATTACTCCGAGCGTTAGCAGCGGCGCTATCCAAGCCAAGAAAGCAAACTTGCTGACAATAGTTTGCAAGTCGCTGACGGGCATCGATTTCCAGAACAGTACCGATCGATCTCTGCGCTCATTGTGTAAACAAGCGAGCAATCCGTACAAGGAAACAACCAACCACACGTAATAGAACGGCAGAGGAATTAGGTTCATCAACCCAGTCATACGTGCAGAAAGCTCCGTATCAGTTGTTCCCTCAACATCCAATAACAGCCCTGCGAGCGCCCGACCTAGGGCATCGTCGCCCCCTTGCGCGTCGATCTGTATGCTACGTTCGTTCTGGGAATCGACCCTCTCAAACTGAAGTGAACCGCTACCCCCGGCCAAAGTGAGGCCAAAAATCACGATCAAAGCGAAGACCACAATCGGACTCCACATAAACACCCTGTAGTACTCGAGCCATTCCCGCTTCAACAAGCTAATAAACGTATTCATTGCATAACCCCCTGATTCGGCTCCACTAGCGCGACAAAAAGTTCGGCCAAATTGGGCGTTGAAAGGACGCCATTAGGAGACAATTGCGCAGACAAGTCTGCCCGGCCGACGTTATCGAAGATGTACTCTGTACCTGCTAAGGTTTTGCGCGCTGATAGCGGAGTCGCCGGCAAGGGATCCCCGTTCGTTGCCGTAAGCTTGATATATTTTTCGGCAATATCGGCCATGCTCGTCGTTAACATTGCCTTGCCACGGTGCATAAAGACAACGTCCGTCAATATGTGTTCTATCTCACGCACTTCATGCGTCGTCACCAGAATGCCACGCTGCTCATTGAAGTAGTCATTCAAGATCGTGTCATAAAACTGCTGACGATAAACAATATCCAAACCAAGCGTAGGCTCATCGAGTACCAACAACGGGGCATCAATGGCCAACACGATCGCTAAGTGCAACTGCACATGCATACCTTTCGACAGAACGCTCACCCGCTTGTTTTGCCGAATCTCTGTGCGACTCAGCATCTCCTGCGCCCGCACGATATTAAACTTTGGGTGCACAGCTGCGACGTACTTCAGCAATTCGGACACTTTCATCCAACTCGGCAAAATACCGGTGTCCGCAATATAGGCGACGCTTTGCATCATCTTTGCACGCTGCAACATTGGCTTTTTATCAAGTACCGAAAGACTGCCGCTGTCGAGGTTATTGAGGCCCAACAGAGCATTGAGCGCAGTCGTCTTGCCGGACCCATTGGGTCCTATCAGACCGACGATTTGACCTGGCTTAACGGTAAGGTCGAAACCGTCCAAGGCGCGCACATCGCCATACTGCTTTACCAACCCCTTGGCTTGAACAATGCTCAAGCCGTACCGCCAATACCGGGTAGCTCGGCTGTGTCTATGTCCAAATTCTTTAATCGGACAAGCACTTTCGGCCACTCTTCATTAAGGAAATGCTCTCGCTCCTGGGCCAACGCCAGGGCGCGAGCCCCTTCTCGGACATACATTCCAATCCCCCTTTTTTTCTCAACGAGGTTTTCATCAACTAGCATTTGATAGGCCTTGGATACGGTTATTGGGTTGATCTTCTCTTCCGCGGCAACTTGTCTCACAGAAGGAATCGCTTCCCCCTCACTAAACGCGCCCTGTAGAATTTGCTCTAAAACCATTCGCCTGAGTTGCAGGTAGATGGGTGTCGTTTCGTCCCATTGATTCATTCGAGCAATGACGCCCTTTAATTGCTCAGCACTCACAACGCAACTTTCTAGTGATATGCCGTATTAGTGTAGTAGTTATATATAACACCATATCACTGACCCTCAATCTGTCAACCACCAATTGGCAAGAATTTGATCGACAGGTATCCTCACTTGAGAACAGCGACTCAACACACCCCGCGAACACAAGGCTGATAAGTGCCCCACATAGAACCCCACGAACAATTCGCAGACTACAAAACTGAATTTGATACGAACCCCTACCATCAGAGTCTCGGCGTTACCGTCGTCGAAAGGCGCGCAGGTTACGGACGCATAGTGCTGCGGAAAGATGAAAATACACCTGGAGGCATCGGCGGTAGTGTGCACGGCGGCGTGCTTGCGGCCATGGTAGACATCGTCATGTTAGTCGCGATCTTTGCCGAGCCTCGGGAAGGCGAAGTGCCAGCAGGTACTGCAGAGCTATCAATTACCTATCTACGCCAAGCACACGGCGACAACATCCATGCGAGCGCCAATGTGATTAAACGGGGTCGACAATTGTCGTTAGTCGAAGTCGACATTACCGATGATGATGATCGGCTTTGCGCGCGCGGACGCACGCTCTACGCATTCAGGGCTGCTGCTCGCGACGGCTAGCCTACATCGGCGGCTTGTCGTGCAACACCCCCGCAGAGGCTAGCTCTGCAATCGTCTCTTCTGACAGACCCAACCAATCTGCAAGGACAGACGCATTATCAGCCCCTAATGCAGGGCACGCTGACCAGGTATCCGGGTCGACGCCTTCCATTTTGATCGGCGTGCCAGGCATCGGTGTATTGAATCGCTCATAAGGCACGAAAAAACCTCTGCTCTCAACCTGAGGATCGGCGACCATATCGGGTACCGTATTGACAGGACCGGCAGCGATCCCAATTGCTTGCAACTTTTCAGCCGCCTCCTGCTTACTTAAGGGTGCAAGCCAGAGATCGATCGCCGCATCGATTTGTTGAGTGTGGGCCTGGCGCACCTGACGCGTCCAACTTGTTTCGAGCCCCAATAATTCAGCAAGTGACCGCCATTGGTCATCATTACAGCACGCGAGCGCTAACCATTGATCAGCGCCCGCACATCGATAGACTCCATGCGGCACAAGTTCAGGGTGTGCATTACCCATTGACTGATTGGGCTTCCCTAATTGCCAATCAATCAACCAAGGACCACTGTAGGCAACACCGCCCTCATGCAGCGACATTTCGATCCGGACACCCTCGTCACTTGTTTCCCGTTCCTGCAAAGCAGTCACAACCGCCGCGACCGAGTTCAACGCTGTGATCGGGTCCATTAACGCCATCGCAGTATTGCGCGGCTCCTCTGGTCCGTAGCCAAGCATCTCGGTGAGACCGGACATCGCTTCCACCGTCGGTCCGAACGCAACGCGCTCTTTGAGTGGCCCTTCATGACCAAAGCCCGGCATCGTCACATAGATGAGGCGCTTATTACTGCGACGAAGCTCCTCATAGCCAAGCCCCAAGCTAGGCATCGCTCGGGCAGAAAAGTTCTCCATGAGGACATCGGCTTCTGCGACCAACTCGAGAAGCGTGTTCCGACCTGTTTCGCTTTTCAGGTCTATGCAAAGCGAACGTCTGTTACGCATCAACTTCGCAAAGATCGCATTCCTGTTCCACGGATCATCACCTGCCTCGCCCCCGAGCCAACCACCCAGCGGCGCATAGGGGAACACTTGCGGTCCGCGCCCAAAGGGTGCCTCGACTTTAACCACTTCGGCACCTAAGTCGGACAAATATCGGACAGCCAAGGGCCCGGCCCATACATGCGTTAAATCAAGGATTTTGACTCCGGCCAGAGGCCCTAGCGCCGCTGTTTGAGTCATCGCACAGCCTCCGTTCGGTGCGCCACTCGCGGCCGATTAGCAATATTGTACGGTAGACCCGGTGACTTCACCGTCGCACCCGATTCTGTCTCTATCGCTTCCCAGAAATCACGTTCCTCCAGATGTGGCTCAGCCAAAACGTGATCCATGGTTCGCACTACCCCTAAGGGGACTCGATAGGTCGCGGCCCGCTCATCAATTTCGACCCGCGTCATGCGTATGAAGGCGCCGGCGATCAGTTCACGCAAATCATCACGATGCTCCCGACGACCATCATTAGTTTCAAAGCGTGTATCCAAAACCAGGTCTGGCACACCTAAAAGGGCCAGAAACGGATCCCAAAACGTCGGCACAATATTGACGTAGACCCATCCATCCAGACAGCGGAATAGATCACTCGGCGCCACAGACCAGAAGTCACTGCCATGTCGTCCGCGGATCTGGCCAGCACAATGCCACAAGACAGTTGTAAACTGAGACAATGACATCAGTGTCTCAAGCATACCGATGTCGGCGACCGCAGACCGTTTCGCATAGGCAGCAGCCACTGCCGCGCTATAACCCACAGCCCCGGTTTGAAACTCTAAATAGTGTCCCGGCAGGGTCAGTGGTACACGCTCCTCATCACCCATCAGATTTGTATAACCGCCCATGGCGAGAATTGTGTTCGGACTCGCAACCCAATTCGCATGTGGCCCTGTGCGACCGAACGGCGTCAGGGCAACTTTGACCGGGGTCGACCACGCATCAAATCCCAGTTTGACGAGATCATCGGCCCGGTCTGCTTCACAAATAACAATATCCGCAGCGTCCGCCAGATCAGCTATTGGCACGTCTAGGCTAACGCGCCGCTTTCCCGCATGCAGATAGGCATTCATAGCCTGCTGGCTTGCCCACGCAGGTTTAACGCCTTGTTCGACTCGAACGACGTCATATCCCGCTCGGACAAACAAGCGTCCCGCATACCCTGCAGCATATCCGCCAACTTCTAGAACCTTTGTCATGTCTTATTTCTTGTTAGCGTAGTCGTCCATTTTCACCTGTAACCGCCGCATGCCGCCAAACCAACGCTCCAAGTCGTTGTTCTTGCGGTCCATCCAGGTCTGGGCAATGTCATCCGTGAGGATCAGGAACCGCTCTTCGGCAACGGCATCCACCACCATTTGTGCGACGTCTTCGGGTTCTTTTATCGGTCCGGCCGCCTGACTCGCAAATGCAGAATCAGTGTCACCCAACATCGGCGTGCGCACGCCCAAAGGCGCCAAACAACTGACCCTTATGCCCTTGTCATGGTAGGTAATCGAAAGCCACTCGGCGATACCAACGACGGCGTGTTTGGTTGCTGCGTAAGTCAGGTTGCCATGCGTCGTGAGGATCCCCGCCATTGACGCGGTGTGCAAAATGTAGCCGGATTCGCGCTCCAACATGGAAGGCAATACAGCACGAACCGCATAGACATGGGCCATTACATTTATTTCCCACTGTGATTGCCATACATCAATCGGCGTATTTAGAGGCCCGCCACCAGTCGCAACACCGGCATTGTTAAACAACACATCAACAGGCCCGAGTTTACTTTCTACCTCAGCCACCATGGCGTTGACCGAATCTTCGTTGCCAACATCACAACCAATCGCTAGACCATCAATTTCCGCGGCGACCGCTAACGCACCCGTGTCATTCAAATCGACAACGACGACCTGAGCCCCGAGTCTCGCCATCGCTTGAGCGGTGGCTTTGCCGATGCCACTGGCAGCGCCGGTAATCACTGCAACCTTATCTTTAAGTTCCACTCTCAATCCCTTCCTGCTAACTTTTACCGGAGCCTAGAGGCGAACGCGATTTTTCGCAATGGAGAGCATACCGATGAGTAGGACATTAATATGAAAATCGAACCCCTGACACCCATCATTGGTGCTGAGATTCACGGACTCAACGCAGCAGCGCTATCCGACCAGGAATTCGATGCGCTGTTCCAAGCGTTTACCGACCACTCCGTCGTCTTTTTGAAGGCGCAGCCGGCATTAACTGCCGAAGAACACAGCGCCTTCGCACAACGTTTTGGGTCAATCCATGTGCACCCAGCTTCACGCGGGCGACCTGCCGATGTTCCGGGCGCTATGAAGATGCGCACTCATGAAGAGTCTGAAGTGGCGGCCGGAAATCGCTGGCACTCAGATGTTTC
>JAQWQN010000119.1 GCA_029244465.1 Pseudomonadales bacterium | reverse complement strand
CCTAATGCTTCAAGGCGCGCCTTGTGTGCGATTTTTTTCCCTTGCACCTCTACTTCAGCCTCTAGACGCAGATTTTCGGTCAGGTCTCGAATATAGGCAATGAACTGTCGTTCTTCACCCCATTGAATTTCTTTCACCGAGAGTTCGGCCGTAAACTCTGTGCCGTCTGCGTGTAGTGATTGAACTCGCAAGGTTTTGCCGATGACATTGGCTACTCCCGTGCGAAGATAGTTTCGAAATCCGGTCCAGTGTGCAGAGCGTAAATTTGGAGGAATGACTATGTCAGGCATAGGTAGCCCAATAACTTGATCCGCTGTCACCCCATATAGGGCTTCCGCGGCTGGATTGAAAATGAGAATGTTGCTGTCGGTGTCTATGACCAAAATAGCGTCTTGCGACAGCTTCATAGTGTCCTCAAATCGAGCGTCGCTTTCTTCCAATGCAAAATTCTTCGACGAGAGTTGCTCCATGGAGCCGTTAACGCCTTTGCGGTAGCGTGTCATGTTCGTCGATGTAAACTTGGCTACTAGGGTGCTGGCCAAGATCGCCAGCACCAGGTTTAGGGTCAGTAGGGGCAGCGAGTGCGACGGCGCCAAAGCGAAAGGGAGACTGTCCAGAACTAACCCCTTAGTGATGACGGCAATGATCCCTACGCCCCCGGTTAGATACGCCAGACGTGGACCGATCAGAAAGCCGCTTAAAAGAGGTGCGAAAACCAACCAGATTACATAAGGCGATTGGACGCCGCCATCTAAGTAAACCGTCAAGAGGGTAACGGTCAGGCCAGAAAGTGTCAGTAAGATTGCCCCTAGAGCTACTCGAGCGAAATATCGGCTGGCAACAAACGCCGATACAAACCCTGCCAAGCTAAAGATCAACGTGAGCTGTCTGACAGACTTCATTTCAGCATCTAGATCAACATAGGCATAGCCGATACATAAGCCGATCGCGGCAAGCAGTGAAAGGACCTCAACAAATCGCTGCCTAAGCTTTTTTTCAAATAATCTGGTGGGATTTTCCACAAGCCTTGCCTCGCTGATATCTGGGGATGGACCTGATGAACCGTTATTATGCGCTCAGTATCCTGCGTAAAGCCTGGTAACTGTTGACCTGGTGGGATTATGCGCTAATTTTCCGGTTACCGGGAGTAGGCAGCGCCTGCTGGTCAATGATGGGAACTCAAGTGGTCTCTTCCTGATATTTCGAACGCAATGCCCATGCAGTCTCTCGCGGTCTTACGTTACCTAGCCTTGTCGAGCTGATGTTATCGTTCGAAGCGCCGCTAGCGTGCAATTGCTTGGTTACCGCGACGAGACGTTCGCCATGAGATGATGCGCACTAGATTTGCAACGTGACTCACGCCAGTCTAACAAACCTTTCACTATTGCCTTGCTGGTGCATTAGCTCAAATCTCATTTGAGACTTCCCGGCCCAAAGCGGCGATAATGCGCGAGCCGAGAATCTTGCCGCGCTTTGTTGTTAACGAAGGTAGATATTAGTGTCATATGAAAGCAGAGACCTCACTGCACCGTCATACAAAAACGGGGTTGAAAAACAGGTCACCGTGCTTCTTTCAGATATAAGAGGGTTTACCGATATTGTTGAAAGCTATCCTGCCGCATCGGTGTTCGACATGCTTAATCGCTATTTCGAACGCATGGGTGAGATTGTTTCTGAATACGGCGGCGTGATAGACAAGCTGATGGGCGACGCGATTCTAGTGGTGTTTGGCCTACCTGATGAAGCACCAACTGATGCCGAGTGTGCGGTTGCCTGTGCCACGGAGATGCAGTTGGCAATGAATGATTTTAATGTCCAGAATCGCATTTTGGGCATGCCGGATCTTTATGTCGGCATCGCAATCAACAGTGGTCGTGTGATCGCGGGTCAACTGGGATCCAAACACTACAGTGAATATACGATTATCGGTGACGTGATGAATTTAGTCTCTCGAATCGAAGCGCATTGCCTGCGCGGGCAGATACTTCTCAGCGAAACTACGTATCGGCTGACTCGCCAACATGTGACGGTCGGTGAAACGAAATCGATTGAAGTGAAAGGCGGACATGAAGTGCTTAATGTGCTCGAACTGTATGCCACGTCAAAACCCAGAACACTGCAAGTGCCGCGGCGTGAGCGACGCAGAAGCCCTCGCGCGAGAACTAAAAAGCACATTACCGTGCAATCATTGCTGGGGAAGATCGTCTCTCCCGTAGTCCTTGAAGCTCAATTGGTTGATATTAGCTATGAGGGCCTGTGTTTTGACGCCATGGAACAGATACCGGATGTTTCGGAAGTCAAAGTCTCTATGCGACTCGACCCGATGAACGATCTTCTCACAGAGGCGTATGCCCGAATTGTTAATGTCGACGCGCGCGACAACGGATACCGATACGGTTTAGAAATTACCTCTTTAGACGTTGCAGCGCAACAAGCGATCAAACAGTACGTAGATGAGTTGTTGAGCAGCAAATAAACAACGCTATTGCCTGCCAAAATCACCACGCGCCGGTGCTTGCGCATCAAGGTGCGAATCGGAGGCGGGTCTTCCGGTCAGCGTGAGGAACTTCAGCGGGTATTGCCGATCTACACGTTGTTACCGTACGACATGAGCGCTGGTAACCGCTTGAGGGTTCTCACCCTTCTCGGCACTCGAAAATTGCCAAGGTGCGTGCCGCTAGCGGGTACTCGATCTGGCAAACGCTCGCGTAGCGCCCGGCTGTCACTCGTTGTGGCTACATTCACGCGATATTTAGGAGCGCTTCGAAGTCAGCGGCGGGCTGCGGGCGGGAGTAATAGTAGCCTTGGGCATAATCGCAAGTTAATTCAGCCAAGGCCATACTGACAGGAAGGTCTTCAACACCTTCCGCGCAAATTTTCATACCCAAATTATGCCCTAGGTGGACGATAGAGCGGATGATGGTTTGTGCCTCTTCGCTAGATTTCATATCGTCGACGAAAGACTTATCCACCTTCATTTCAGTGAACGGCATGCGATACAGCTGAATTAGGGAAGAATAACCGGTTCCGAAATCATCGATGGAGAGTCCAAATCCTTTCAGCCTAAACCGAGTAAGCACTTCCATAATATGGTCGGCGTCAGCCATAGTTGCGGATTCTGTCAGCTCGAGAATCACCTGTTCGGTTGCGACACCTTCTGATATGGCTGTCTCCACAAGCTTATCTGGTAGGTCAAGATTGCCCATCAGTCGGGGTGAGATATTGATTGCCGCGGTGAGGTGATATCCTATTCTGTTCCATTTCCCTAACAGTTTGACTACGTTTTGGTATATGGTATCGGTGAGGCTTTGGATTAGGTCGATTTCCTCTGCCATGGGGATGAAAATTGACGGTGGCACGAAACTACCGTCGCTAAGCTGCCAGCGCGCCAATGCTTCGAAGCCAACAACTTCATAGTTAGTTCCGCCCATTTCGATGCTGAGCACATTGTCTGCTAGTTTGTTATCTGCTGAGGGTGGGGGTGATAACCTGACTTTAGGTTGCAGGTGAACATCGATTTCTTGGTTAGCAACGACATTACGCAAATCCGTTTCTGAGATGGAATCATTTGAGCTGGCTGCGCGTTTGATTTCGGATTTCAGCAATGAAAAAGGGACCGGCTTAGACAGCACTCCTTCGACGCTCAGTCCTAAAGAAACGCCGAGCCTTTCTGCCGTCTGGACAACTTTGGGATCAAAGCCGCTCATCAACAGTATGTTTGAAGTGCAGTTTTGACTCGCAAGGTAACGCAATACAAGGATGCCATCGACCTTTGGCATGACGAGGTCGATCAAGATTAGATCTGGCTGGTTTCGACTTAGGATTTCCTTGAAGCTCTCAAAGTTGTTTGCACTTTCGCCTGTAAAGCCAACTTGGTGCACCGCTTCGATGACCAATTTGGCAATCCCATCATCGTCGTCAAGAATGACAACTTTTTTTGCAAGCGTGTTCAAAGTGTCACACCTCTCCGTCTAATCGAATAATCCTACCTTTGTAACCTGGCAATAATGCCTGCCGTTAAGAATTCTGCAAGCTCAAATAAGGGGTTTGGCAACTATCAAATTTTTTTGATAGTTACTGTGGGCGAATAGTTTCACGCGGTCCCGAATCCATCCCGCAGGCATAGGGAGAAAAGCAACACACTTACAGAATCGATGATATTGGTTCCCGCTAGCGAAGCTGCGATACGGCGCTGAGATTTTTACCTAAGCCTACGGGACAATACGACGGGTTATCTCCTTGGCGAGCCTTCCCTCTTCGCTGTACCGTTTCGAGGGCAAGCGAAAGCCCTTAGAAAGCGTCAAACGTGGCGTCAATGCGATCAGATTGGCTGCGTTGGACTTTGTAGTGGTCGCAATAGCGGTTTGTAAATATTGCCCGTCATCGTCCATTAGTTTCAGCTGACCGCATCCATCGAAACTATTCCTATCCGCTCGGGCGAGAGCGGGAGATAGACAGCACCGCCGTATTTCTAACCGAATCCTACTCTGCTCAAAGGGCCTGCATAATATGAGCTCGGTTTGATCAGGTCGGCTCAAATCAAAGTTGCAGAATGGCCTTTGCGACGATATTGCGCTGTACTTCTGATGCCCCGCCGGCGATTGTCCGCATGCGATTATTAAGAAACCCCGGCATGACGGGGAGATATGCATCGGGTCCAATTGGGGGTGTGCCGCCAACATTGAAGGCCCCTGGCTGGTAGGCCAATCCTTAGTAGGCGCATATCTCAAGGCCAAGTTCGTCGGCGCGCTGGAGCGTTTCAGAACTGATTGCAGCAAGTACGGACGAGATCGTGCCTGGCGTTTCGCCTGCGTCGAGTTGAGTTAGCAACCGCTGTTCGGAGGCCTCCCTCGCCTGGCAGTCGATTTCCAAAGAACTGAGTTTTTGTTGAAAGCTCAGATTGTCTGCAAGCGTTACGCCGTCTTCGCTGCTTTGCTCTGCCATCGATCGCGCTCGGCTGAGCAGGCGTCTCAGCTCAATCGAAGACATGGAAAATCGCTCGAATTGGAGCAAGTATTTCGCCACAGACCAGCCATCGTTCTCGCGCCCGATGCGATTCCGTTTGGGTACACGCACATTGGCGAAAAAGACCTGATTGAGTTCGTGGCTACCTTCCAGATTAATGATGGGCTTGATAGTGATGCCGGCGCTGGTGAGGTCGATGAGCAGAAATGAGATACCCTGCTGGACTTTGCCCTCCGTTGATGTCGGTACTAGAGCGAAAATCATATTGGCATGTTGCGCAAAACTGGTCCAAATTTTGCTGCCATTAACCACATAATCGTCTCCGTCTTTAACGGCGGCTGTCTTGAGTGAGGCCAAGTCAGACCCGGAGCTTGGTTCTGAATAGCCCTGACACCAAATATCTTCTCCAGAAAGTATGCGGGGCAAATAGTAGGCTTTCTGTTCTTCGCTTCCGTGGCCGATCAGCATTGGACCGCACACGTTTAAACCCATGGGTGAAATCCCGGGTACGTCGTGCCGCGCGCATTCCTGGGCAAAAATGTATCGCTTCGTCAGTGACCAATTGGTACCGCCATACGCCTCCGGCCAGTCGGGAGCGAGCCAACCTTTGTGGTAAAGAATTTTTTGCCATGCCGCAGCGGATACTGACTCCTGCCAAAGACTGGGTTTTTTCGGCCGGCTTCTCGCAATTCATCGGATAGAGAAGTAATCAGGAAATCGCGTACTTCCTCTCTAAATGCATCGTCTGAAGGTGTCGTGCGAGTGTGCATGGTTCATTGTCAAATGTGTTGCGGTTGAGAAGAGCTTACGAGAATGTTTTGAAGTATGCAGTGAATAGCTTATCTGGATAGTTCGATCAAAGTTGGTCGGCCGAACGAGTACGCGCGGCACTCAGGAGTCTTTGGCTTAGCGGGTGTTATAGACGTGAGTATTGATATTATGACGCGGATTAAGGTATCCGCACAAATGCATCGCTCTGTCATGGGTCGTGCTGACAAGGGCCTTTTTTAGAGGCCTTTCAACTGGCAGAAGGGTCTGCGCAAAATGCCTGAACTCGTACTTGGTCAGCGTCCTCCTTACCGCCGCTTTATTTCGAGGTTTTTATTTCTTGTTGCAGGATGTGTGTCTCCTTATAAAAATACATATAGACGGAGAATATTGCCGCTGCAACGCCCATTAAGGCGGCGAAAAATAGATGGTAAGACGCACCGGCCAATCGACTGGTTCCGTCTGCGTTTTGAATGAAGTGATTCACTAATGCGGTGAACAGGTTGCCGGCCGAAATTGACAGATAGAAGAGAGCCATGACCAATGATTTCATGCGCTTCGGCGCCTGGGTGTAGGAAAACTCCATACAGGTCACGACAAGCATAACCTCGGCTATGGTGAGCAGCAGATAAGCAGCTAGCTGCCAACCGATGTGGGGTTGCAGACCCTGCTCAAGCTGATTTTCGATCCATCCGCTAACCAGAAACGGCGTTGCTGCCAGTAACATGCCCATGCACATTTTGCGCGTGCTGGTGACGGCAAAAAAGCGTGCCATGAAGGGATAGATTACGTATGTGAAGAAGGGAATCAGCACAATGATCAAGAACGGGTTTACCGCTTGAATCTGCGACGGTAGTAGTTCATAACCCAGGATGGTTCTGTCCATTTTTATGGCTTGTAGCACCCAAGTGCTGCCCGTCTGGTCAAACAGAGACCAGAACACCGAGAACAACGCATAGATGATCAATAGGCGCTGAGCAACCCGTCGTCCTTCTGGCCCAATGACGTCCTTAAGAAAGGATTTGCCTGCTGGTGGAATATGTACAAAGCGTTGTCGGCCCGCCCAGAAAGTGAGGGTGGCCAACACCATGAAAAGTCCCGGTACGCCAAAGGCGACCGCTGGTCCGTACCACTGCAGCAGCCAGGGAATCATCAGGGACGACGTCGATGACCCGAGATTGATGCCAAGGTAGTACCAGGAAAAAGCCTTGGACAGCAGGTGCTGATTGGATTTGCCAAACTGGTCACCTACGTTGGAGGCAACACTTGGCTTGATGCCACCTGATCCCACGGCGATGAGCATGAGGCCAATAAACAGACCAACTCTAGTGTCGTCCAGAAACAACGCAAAGTGCCCTGCGCAGTAGACCAGGGACAGCAATAAGACGGTGCGATATTTACCCCAGTACGCATCGGCGATGATGGCGCCAATAATCGGCAGAAAATAGGTCGTGGAAACAAACAAGTGGTAGTAAAACTTCGCATCCTGGTCGGAAAGCGTCGCAAGTGCGCCGTCACGAGTCATCAAGTACTGGGTCATAAAAATCACTGGGATCGAGCGCATGCCGTAGAAACTGAAGCGCTCGGCGATGTCGTTGGCAATGATGTAGGGGATACCCGCCGGCATTTGCGAGGACGTGTCGGGTGAGGTGCGATAGGTATTCATTTTAGGGGGCTCTGGAGCTGCGATGCAGCCAAAAAGTTTGTCTGTCCGCGCGAGGCAACCGCCATCCACGACGCCCGCGCAATCACGGATTCGCGAATTGGCGCAATATTACTGCGGACTTTGATTTGCCTATGCGCGCTTACGCCTTCGAAAGGCAGCCTATCAACGCGGTTTTGCTCGCTGATAGCAAGAAGGCTGGCGTGCATAGCGGTCATGAAAGGGGCCGGCGAGCAAAAGTAGGGCTGTGGAAATTGCAATCAGCCGTGGCCTGAAAGTCAGCCATTAGCGAAAGATTTTGCTATGAATGGTGATTGATTGTTCAAAGCTGGCCAGAGTTCCAAGATTCCAGATAAATTTTCGGGTTGGGTTTGATAATTGGGAACGTCTGTTGGGAGCGTGAACCAAGGTTGTGCACTTCGTGTCCACAAGTCGGCGCAAGGCTTAAGCCAATCAGTTTTGTCGAAAAGTCCCCCAGTAATGAACAAGACCCCGGGTTGGTCAGCGTTATCGTTGAAAAAAGCCGAGCCAAATACGGCGCAATAGCGGTGCTTGAGCTTCCCGACCACGATGCTTGCAGGGTCACCGTGGGTAATCGATAAGCTGCCATCTGACACAACTTCGGTAAGCGTACAGATCGACCCGCTCCTGGTTTGGCATTCATTGCCATGCCTTGACTGTTTGACATAACGTCATCGAGTGCAAGGTGTGTTTGCCAGCATGTCCGTAATTGCCAAGATGTGACTATGCCGGCCAACCTACTGACGTATCTGATGAGAGCGTTTTTGGCAGCTCTGATGTGGTCCAATTCATCCGGCTCTTGGGCTCTATAGGGGCTATTTGTCTGGACAGCCGCTTCAATCTGATACCACTCGATTTCTGCCATTGGCTTTTGCCTGATAGAGGGCCTGATCGGCTCTATTTATGGCCCCCTGCAATTGAGCGCCTGATAGTGTGTGAGCAACGCCAAAACTGGCGGTCAGACGAGGTACTCCATGATAAGTCGCCTGCTCAATATGACCCCTTAGATACTCGGCAATGTCCGTCGTTTGATGCGCCGAAACGTTTGTCACAATAACGATAAATTCTTCGCCGCCCCAGCGGGCCACAAAATCTCCTTCCCTCGTGCGCAGATGCAGAATGTCCGCGACCTGCGCTAAAACCGAATCACCCGTGTCGTGCCCATAGGTATCATTGACAAGTTTGAAGTGATCCAAATCTAGAAAGATAACGCCGCATTGGCGCCTGCTCAATGCATTTTGCTCGAGGAAATCTGCGACCGCCCGCCGATTGAAGACACCGGTCAACGCATCCGTATTTGCGGCCACGGCAAGCCCTTGGGCTTGTTGAGTGGTTGTCTCTAACTGTTCACGTTCGCGTATCCAATTGCTCAGCAACCAGGCATACAAAGCAAAGACACAAAATACCAAAGGCCCAAGGCGCCAGTCATTTAAGAAAGAAATTGCCAGCGCCTCTCGGCTACTCCCGAAGATGGCAATCATGCCCATCATCACGCCCATAGAAACGCAGATTAAACGACTGCGACCCGAAAATAAGATCGTGGTGATAGTCATGATTACAGGCACATACAGCAAGCCCAGGACAAGACCCGTCATAGCTTCTTGTGGCGGAGAAATCAGCCATGAGTAGCCCCATCGAACGGTGAGGAGCGCTAAAATCGCAAGGCATAAAAGTTTCTTGTCCAGCGTGCTTAGCTTCTGCCAGAACAGCAGAGGTACACCTGTAAAAGTCCACCATCCGATCGCCAGATAAAGAGACAACCGAGTACCGTAGCCGAGAAATCCGGAGATAATCACAAAGGAGGCGAGCCCCCAGGCGAACCCTAATACGACGCGCAGCATCTCTGAGGCAGAAGCTTCATTTCTGCGCGCGATCTCGCTTAGTCCGTCCTGGGTTGGCAGCAAATTATTCTCCGAATACGACAAGATGAGATTGACTTGGAAAGAAATTATAACAGAGGTCATGAGTCAGTCCTGTGACCATCGAATGGAGAGCGGCGAAAAAATACACTGGAAGGCATGTGAAGTGAGGAGGCTGAAAAGGTTGCGGTTGGCATGCGGATTGAAGGCGCTGCGTGAACCATGGGTTGATGCGTTTAGCTTGTGCTTGCAAGAGCTGGCTTTGCCTAACTAATGGGCCGCAGTTAGTTGGCATTGCCATTTTCGGGCGCCCTATCTCTCCGTGCCAAAACTAGGCCGGTGTTTCCCAGTATGCAAGCATTCTGGGTTGAATCCCCTAACTCGGATTGCAATGCGGGTCCGGATGCATATCATTGCGATCCGCGCGTGTGTCGCAAATGGAGGTTTCGTGGCTGATAAAATGAAAATTGTGTTGGCATATTCTGGCGGTCTTGATACATCAGTGATCTGCCGGTGGTTGCAGGAAACCTACAATGCAGAGGTTGTGACGTTCACTGCCGACATTGGCCAGGGCGAAGAAGTTGAACCCGCGCGTGAGAAAGCTCAGGCCATGGGGGTAAAAGAGATCTATATAGAAGATCTGACTGAGGATTTTGTTGCGAACTATGTGTTTCCAATGTTTCGAGCAAACACGGTTTACGAGGGAGAGTATCTCCTTGGCACTTCCATTGCACGACCGCTTATTACAAAGCGTTTGGTAGAAATCGCGCGTGAAACCGGTGCGCAGGCGGTTTCACATGGATCCACTGGCAAAGGTAATGATCAGGTTCGGTATGAACTAGGCGCGTACGCGCTCGATCCGGACATAAAGGTGATTGCGCCATGGCGTGAATGGGAACTCAGCTCCCGAGAGTCCTTGATGGATTTCTGCGAGATGCATCAAATTCCAGTTGACTACAAACGTGGTGATAAATCCCCATATTCGATGGATGCCAATCTCCTCCACATTTCCTATGAGGGTGGTGGTTTAGAAGATCCGGCACAACCCGCAGACGAAGGTATGTGGCGGTGGACCGTGCGTCCAGAGGACGCGCCGGATGAGGGTGAGCTGATCGAACTTCAATATGAGCACGGAGATCCTGTCTCTCTTAACGGCGAAGCTCTGTCTGGCGGCGCGATGTTAAAGCGATTGAATGAGTTAGGCGGCAAGCATGGGGTTGGCCGGAGCGATATCGTCGAGAACCGTTTCGTCGGGATGAAGTCGCGTGGCTGCTACGAGACGCCCGGTGGTACCATTTTGCTCAAAGGGCATCGCGCGATCGAATCCATCACCCTGGATCGTGAGGTTGGTCATCTTAAAGATGAGTTGATGCCTCGTTACGCGAAGCTGATCTATAACGGTTATTGGTGGGCGCCAGAAAGGAAAGTGCTACAGGCGTTGATTGATGAGTCACAGAAGCCGGTGAATGGATCCGTTACCCTTAAGCTCTATAAAGGCTCTGTCTCTGTTGTGGGACGTAGTTCGGAAAATGACAGCTTGTACGATGCGGATGTGGTCACCTTTGAAGATGATCAAGGTGCGTATGACCAACGGGATGCCGGAGGGTTTATCAAGCTCAATGCCTTACGCTTGCGATTGGGCGCAAAGAAAGGTCGCGACTACAGCTAACGAGAACATTAGAGCCTGTAAATTGAGAGATTTATAGCCATGGCGGACTATCAGGTGTTGTTCAAAGGTGAATTGCTGGAATCTGCCAGCGCCGATGCTGTGCGCGATAAACTGGCTCGTGAATTGGGTTTGGATGAGCGCAAAGCGAAACAGCTTTTTAGCGGCCGTACTGTCGTTATACGAAGTCGGTTGAAGCAAGCCGAAGCGCAAGCTTGGCAGGATAGATTTGCCGAACTTGGCGCGATCTGCCGAATTAAAAACTTAGCACCAGCCGCGCAACCTCTGGGCATTCGCGACGGTGTTGAAGCAAACTCAAACCCCGAGCGCACGCTACGTGACATCACCGCCGCTCACCGCGAGTGTCCCCGCTGTGGCTATATGCAATTAGATGCGAGCCACTGTGCACGATGCGGGGTTGATCTCGATTCAGTTGCCCAGCTCAAACGCAAAGAAGATTTGATAATTGAAAAAAAGCTGCAGGCGCTTCGTCAGGAACGTGAGCACCGCTCAAGCGACGCGCTGCGGTCTCGACAGGAACAAGAACGAAATTTTCGTCGCGCACAGGTCGGTGATATTAGTGAGTCGAAATCGAAGCCAAAGAAAGGCATGCTCAGCTGGCTGAAACGCACGTAACAGCGGCCCGATTGGGTGTTGGCGCGGATCAGGGCCAGATTCCAGTTGATTGAAGGACACGCGATCTAAGAATGCGACAGGGGGGATCGATTGCAAGACGCGATTGGTGTTTTTGACTCCGGTATGGGCGGGCTGACGGTGTTGCGTGCGCTACGCCTGCGACTACCAGCAACAAACTTTGTTTATCTGGGCGATACCGCTCGCCTGCCGTATGGCACCAAATCGCCCGCTACCGTTGTAAAGTATGCAGAGCAGGCGGCTAAGACCCTTGTTGATCGAGGCGTGCGGGCGATAGTGGTTGCGTGCAATACAGCGTCGGGAATTGCGCTCGAGAAGCTACAGTCTCACTTTGCACCGCTGCCAGTTTTTGGGGTGGTAGCGCCGGGAGCGCAGGCCGCCTGTGAGGTGATGGATGGTTCCGGTGTTCTGGTCCTAGCGACCGAGAGTACGGTTGGATGGGGTGCATACCAACGAGCGATATCCAAACGAAGAAGTGATGCGAAAATTTTTGCGCGCGCGTGTCCCCTGTGGGTCGCAGTCGCTGAACAGGGGATTGCCGCGGGTGATCTCGCAGAGGTCGTGATTGGTCATGACTTGCGTGGCTTTGAGTTTACTGGTCCACGAACGCTGCTTCTTGGCTGTACGCATTTTCCGGTATTTTCGGAGATGCTAAGAAGACGATTACCGAATCACCAGATTGTCGATTCCGCGGAAACAACAGCAAGAGTTGTCGCTTCAGTCCTCGAAGCCCAACTGCAAGTAGAGGGCACAGCCAATTTGCGCGGCCAAGTGAAATTTCTAGCGACCGATGGGGTCGCTAGATTCAAGCGTGTCGGTGGCTTCTTTTTAGGTGAGTCGATTGATGAGGTTGAGCTAATCGATCTCTGATGCGCGTTATTCAGGCTCGGTTTTGTCCTTGAACTCGCATAGATCTTCGATGGTGCACGATCCGCAACGCGGTTTGCGGGCCAGACAGACATAACGCCCATGCAGAATTAGCCAGTGGTGTGCATCAACTTTGAAATCTTCTGGCACAACACGAAGAAGACGGTCTTCCACTGCCCGAACGTTTTTTCCGGGTGCAATTTTGGTTCGATTGGAGACCCGGAATATATGAGTATCGACGGCGATGGTCGGATGTCCGAAAGCGGTATTTAGAATGACATTCGCGGTCTTTCGCCCGACACCCGGCAATCTTTCCAATGCTTCCCGGTCATCGGGCACTTCACTACCATGCTCGTCGATCAATCGTTTGCAGGTCTTGATGACGTTTTCTGCCTTGGTATTGAACAACCCGATTGTCTTGATGTAACCCTTGAGTTTCTTAACGCCGAGTTGGTGTATAGCTGCGGGGCTATTAGCGACTTTGAAAAGAGGTCCGAGCGCTTTGTTGACACTCACGTCGGTCGCCTGCGCGGATAGGATCACCGCGATAAGTAGTTCGAACGGATTTTTGTAGATAAGTTCGGTTGTCGGTTGTGGGTTTTCGGCTCGTAAGCGAGTGAATATTTCTATGCGTTTATCTTTATTCATCACTGGCTGTCCGTCGTGTCGAGAATATTAAGGGTTCCGTCGTCCTGATGTCCTGAGCGCCTAAAGAACAATCGTTTTCCGAGGGCAAGCAATAGCCCGGCTACGATGAACGCACCGGGGGGGTATTGGGCGATTGGCAGAGGGCTAACTGCAAAATCGAATTGCCAGTTTTGTGCGACTGGCCCGAGTAAAACGTCGAGTTCAGCAAATAGAGTGCCCTGTCCCACGACCTCTCGGACTGCGCCCAAGATAAGTAGCGCCACTGCGAAGCCGAGCCCTGTACCAAGTGCGTCCATGAATGCGCGACCGACTGGCTGCTTGCTTGCGAAAGCCTCGGCGCGACCCAGGATCATGCAATTTGTGACGATGATCTGCACAAAGAGAGCAATCTTGAGATAAAGCTCGTAGGCATAGGCTTCGAGCAGAAGGGTTGTGAGTGTGGTGAACGTTGCAATGATTAGAACGAAAACTGGCAGTCGGGCAAATTCTGGGATGCCACCTCGAACAGCGGCGATGAGTACGTTGCTGCCCACCACAACGAAGGTGCTCGCAAGCGCCAAACCGAGTGCATTCGCAACCGAATTGGATACTGCTAGAAGCGGGCACAACCCTAGCAATTGAATCCATGCCGGGTTTCGGGCAATGAATGCATCGCTGAAATCACTCATATATCGCCGCCACATTTTTCGCTTACAACCACTAACGCTTTCCAGACGGCTGCTCTGAGCGCAGCACTTGTCACTGTTGCGCCAGTTACGCCATCCAGGGCTCGCCACTCAAGCACTGTATATTTGTCTTTTGCAGGCAAATAGTCGTCTCGCCGACTGTCGATAAAGTCGCCAATTCCGGGTGTCTCGCGATGAGCGACTGCGCGTATTCTTAGAACCTCTGGACTTATTCGTTGATAGATTAAAAATTCGATCGGACCTGCATAACCGGGGACGATTTGCTTGAGCAGTAAGCCATTTGTGCAGTCGCCAGCGGGCGTCGAATCTACAACAAGATCTGTGAATTTGTCTGAGCCCACGAGTTCGGTCACTAGTTGGTGCTGAGCGAGTAATCTGTTTTTATCGATGTCTGCCTTAGTGATCGCGTTGGCGAAATGCAAGAGACCACCGCAGACTCCGCCCATGACCACTAAAAAAAGTACGTGCTTGGCCAGATCACGCATGCTTCTGCTGACCGTTTTTTGCTTTGGACGTCAGCCGATCTAGTAGCGGGGTCGCACAATTGGCCAACAAAATCGCGAAGGCGATGCCGTCGGGGTATATTCCGTGTGCGCGAATAAGGTAAGTAAGCAAGCCGATCATTGCACCGAAAAATACCTGCACCGATCGTTGTCTGGGGTGCGTTACGGGGTCGGTCGCGACGAAAAACATAGCAACGACAAAACCTCCGCTAAAGAGGTGAAAAGTAATCGATCCTGCGCTGAGCGAGGAGCCTTGGTCGTAACCGAACAAACTTGCCAACGCTAGGCCCAGTAAGCAGCCGACAGGTATGTGCCAAGTTATAATTGAACAAGCCACTAACATAATCCCGCCCACAGCGAAGCAACTGGCCACAAGCGTTTGTGCGCTTAGCAACTCGCCGTAGCGCGAATCAAACTCTGCAACGGTGACGCCGTCACGGTAGCGAAATTCCGATAACTGCGTTGCTCCAGAAAGAACATCTACATTGCTGGCAACTAAACCATCAAGCAGGGGCCAACTGGTAAATGCAGCAGGAAAGGAAACAAGCGCAACGGCGAAGCCGACCATGGCTGGATTAAAGATGTTGCGGCCCAAGCCACCATAGGCAGCTTTGGCTAATCCAACCGCGACGACGCTAGCTGTGAAAAGTACGTACAACGGCATCTCTGGAGGTAGACAAATTGCAATAAGCGCCGCTGTTACGCAGGCGCTCAGATTCGCGATTTGTCGGCGTGCTTTATGCCAGTCGCGGCCACAGCATAAGGCCTCTGTCAGAAGGCAAAAGGCTAGAAGCCAGAAGATATTCCAAAGGACGCCCAATCCCCAAAGGTTTGTCATAGCCAGGGTGCCCGGTAAAAGTGCCAATAGAACGACGAGCATGATCCTCTGCGTCGTTTTTCTAACTTCTTTTTGTAGTGCGTCTATTGCCACGGTCGCGACCCTTTTAGACGATCGGCTCGACGATCACTTTGTTCGCTTGCCGCTTTTCCCAGGCGGTCTGTATGCGTTGCATAACGGGCTTTCAATAACGCTTTAGTGGTAGCGTCTTCGACCCTGCGAAGTTGCTGTCGTTTTTCAGCGGCGAAAATTTCTGCCAGAGGGATGGACGAGGGACAAGCTTTGTCGCACAGGCCACATTCGATGCAACGGTTGACCCCCAGGTTATTGACTAGTAATTGGTCCTTGTTTTGGACCGCAGATACGAGCGATTGAGCGGGTAGGTCGAGAGGGCAGCTGTCGTCGCATTGGCCGCAGGCGATGCAACCGAGTGCGAGATCATCAGAGCTTGGTATCTCAATGATTTGGCTGGGGACCTCTACTAACGAAATACAGTCGACCGGGCACGCGGGCACACACAATTCACAACCGGTGCATTGTGCCTCTATGACCGTGTGCATTTGTCCCGCTGCCCCGACTATGGCGTCCACTGGACAAGGCGGCAGACATAAAGCGCAGCCGATGCAGGCAGTTTCCTCGATAACCGCCATCAGGCTTGCTGTTTGGCTCGGTGGTTTGACCGCCGTGTCGGGGTGCAGCAAGTCGTTCAGTGCGGTAAATAAAGCCGAGCCGCCGGGGGGGCATAGGTTGGTGGCCGCCTCGGAGCGAGCGAGAGCTTGTGCATAAGGTCTGCAGCCCGGGTAGCCGCACTGCGCGCACTGTGTTTGTGGCAGGAGAGCATCGATAGCAGTGACGACACGATCCTCGTTGTGTGGGTACTTTTGTTTCAATCCCCAAGCGATGACGCCGAGAAGGAAAAGTAGTGTGGCTATGACGATGGCAGCTGTCATCCGGCGAATCCCTGAAAGCCCATAAACGCTAAACTCATGACCCCTGCCGTAATCAGGGCGATGGCGGATCCCTGCAAAGGAACAGGTACTGCATCGTTTGTTAGACGTTCGCGGATGGCACCGAAGAGCACCATCACCAATGTGAAGCCGGCTGCAGCACCTGTTGCAAAAACTGCGGTTTGAAGCAAGCTAAGGTTTTGGTCGATTGCTAAAAGGGCGACGCCGAGGACCGCGCAGTTGCTAGTGATGAGCGGGATGTAAACACCCAGAAGCTGGTGCAATAGTGGTGCCGTTGCGCGTATATAGTAGTGAATAAGTTGCACGATGCCAGCAATTGTCGTGATGAATAAGATGATGCGTAGATACTCGAGCGCCAAAGGAACGAGGACAGCGTGATAAAGCAAATAGGTAAGTATCGAGGACAGCGTGAGAACAAAAGTCGTTGCAAGCCCGGTCGCGAGTGCCGTGTCGTAACCTCTCGTTACGCCCATGAAAGGACACAGTCCTAAAAACTGGGCTAGGACGAAGTTATTGACAAGCAGCGCACCGATGAGCAAGAGAGCAAGATCGGCCATTGCGAGCTC
>JAQWQN010000108.1 GCA_029244465.1 Pseudomonadales bacterium | reverse complement strand
CCAAGATACGTGACGATGGCGGCGCTTTCAGAGAGCACAAAATCGTCATCGACCAGGACAGGTATTTTCTCCTTCGCGTTCAGTGCGCGAAACTCCTCGGACTGAGTCGCGCCTGTTCTCGAGCCAATCAGTTTGGACGCGTACTCAATTCCAAGCTCATGGCACATCCAATGGGCGCGCACCGTCCGTGCAGTGGCACCTCCCCATATCGTAATCATGCTCCGGGACGATCCACTTCAGTTGCTTCATAAAAAGTTGCGGTGACACTTTTCGGCGGGTTGGCACCCATTGCAGCCTGGAATTCCGCCATGTGGGGCATCGCGAAATGCGCATTGAGGTCGTCCATGGAGTCCCAACGCTCGGTAATCCGCAGGACGGTAGGATCGTTTAACTCAAGGCTAAATGTGTAGTCATGGCAACCGCTTTCAGCGCGGCTTGCGGTTTCCATTGCGGAGATTGCCTCTTTCATAGCGGCGATGCTCTGTACATCACTTTCGATTTTAGCGTTGACGACAATCATGATTACTTTCCCTATTCCTCACTTAATTGGAAAACATAACATACATCTAGCGGGGATTGCGTATGGCCGATTGCGAGATTTTCAGGCTTGCCACACAGCCGTTGATAACTGTACATATATACAGTATTCAGATAATCTGATCGGCCATTGCAATTTTGGCGGCCGGCATGGAGGACAAGACCAGATTAAGGGTAGCATCACCGCTTAAAGGCCGGGGGAGTGCGAACACGACGCAGAGTCGATTTGTAAAAGCTCGAACGGTGGTAGTCGATGATGGTTGGGGAATCGATCCGCACGCTAACGATCGTGCCCCGGGCACGGAGCTTTTTACCGATCGCACCAAGCAATTGATTACCACCAATCGATCGCCGGACATCCCGTTTGGTCAATCGATTAACCCATACAAGGGGTGCGAGCACGGTTGTGTCTACTGCTTTGCCCGGCCGACGCATGCCTATCTAGATCTTTCTCCAGGACTCGACTTCGAAACAAAGATTTTTCGTAAGTCTGATCCACGTGAACACCTGCTGCGCGAACTGTCCCGAACTAGCTACGCCTGTAGTGTCATTGCGATGGGGACGAATACGGATCCGTATCAACCCTTTGAGAATTCACAGCGGGTGACTCGAGAAATTCTTGAGACGTTGCTGGAACTGCGTCACCCGGTGAGCATTGTCACAAAGAGCAAATTGATTTTGCGGGACCTGGATCTTCTGGCCGCACTGGCGGAACACAACCTAGTTCAAGTCAATATCAGCGTAACGACATTGAGTAATAGCCTCAAAACCAAGCTTGAGCCGAGAACGGCATCGCCGGCGGCCCGATTACGCACGGTTGCTGAGTTACGAGCTGCTAATATCGCGACTGGGGTGATGATTGCACCGGTGATCCCGTTTATAAACGATGACGAAATTGAAGCCCTCGTAGATGCCGTCGCTGATGCCGGGGCTCAAGCAGTGAAGTACATCCTGCTCAGGTTGCCGCTGGAAGTAGCACCGCTTTTCACCGAATGGTTGGAGGCACATTTTCCGCACAGATCGAAACGAGTCCTCGCTGCAATTCGTGATACACGTGGCGGTAAATTGTACAAGTCCGGTTGGCACACGCGATTCCGCGGCCAAGGGCAAATTGCAGAGTTGATCGCAGCAAGGTTTAACAAAGCAGCCAAGGCCAAAGGCCTTTATGGTCGCGAGTTGACGCCATTAGCGCTGAACCTTTTTAACCAACCCACGCGCAAATCGCCGCGGGCAAACGACAGACAAATGGACCTCTTCTAAACTCCTGCTAAGCTAGCGGCCAAACAGAAATACCGATGTTGGGAACACACATGGACCTAGTCGCTTGGTCGTGGATTTTTTTGGTTGGCTATATGGGCATGATGCTGTATTTCGGCATCATCGGACAGCGTAAGGTGAGCAATGCCGATGACTTCGCCACTGCACGTGGTAGTTACGGGCCGCTTTTTCTTGCTTTCGCCTTCGCGGCGACTACCGCTAGTGGCGCCACATTCGTCGGGTTTCCTGGCATCGCCTACAACGCGGGTACGCCTGCGATTTGGTCGGTCTTTCTGTATCCAATCGGTGTTTATCTGGGTGTACTCATCTGTTTGCGGCTAATTTCAAACAGTGGTGACGAATTTGGGAGCCGCTCGATTCCAGAATATTTAGGGCAGCGGTACCAGTCTGATTGGATTCGGATTCTGGTATCAGTCTTCTCCTTGTCACTTTTCTTCTATCTGGCAGGGCAGCTGGTGTCGGGCATTGTTATGTTTGAAATAATGTTGGGTGTGTCGCCCGGGATTGCTCTCGGTATCACCGCTGCCGTTCTCATGATCTATGTTGTTATGGGTGGCGCACATGCAGATATCCTCACCGATGGTGTACAAGGTTTTATCATGGTAGCCGTCGGCTTGCTTGTTACAGGTATGTTTGTTACAGGCTTTGGCGTGGATGGGGGTTTGGATGGTATGTTGGATGTCGTTGCCGGGCACGATCCTGACCTGGTGGGTTGGCTTAACCCCAATGATGTGCTTTATCACTCTTGGTGGTCAGTGGTTGCGATTCTGCTTGCCCATATTCCCCTAGGGTTGCTGCCTCACATTGGTAACAAATTGTGGGCACTCAAAGAGCCTAAGCAACGTATGACCTTCATGAAGCTCGCTTTCGTATTCGGTCTGATTCTGGGCATGCTTGGTTTCGGTGGGATTATGGCGCGGGCTATACTTGGTGAAGGCATTAACGGCAACCAAGCGTTGGCACTGCTTTTCATAGAGCTGTTTCCGACTTGGTTTGCAGCCCTATTAGGGGTTGGCATTCTGGCCGCCGTCATGTCAACCGCAGATGGACTTGTAGTGTCTTCTTCACAAATCATTGCTAACGATCTATATCGGCTTACCTTTGTGCCGCGCTATCAAGCCCATCTCAGCGAGGTAGAAGTTGAATCGAAGGTGTTGTCGATCAGTCGTATTGCGACGGTGGTTATTATGATCCTGTGCACGATGTTAGCCTGGTCTATGTTAGACACCAACGTCACGCTCATCGTTTGGATTGGGACTGGTTGTATGATGGCGGCTTTCGCTGGGCCGTTGATTCTCGGGGCCGTATGGCGAGGTGTGACCAAGGCTGGCGCCTTTGCTGGACTTCTCTCAGGCGGCTTCGTGTTTATCATTACGTTTAATGCGGTGATCCAGCCTGAGTGGTTTGCTCCTGGATTAATTCAAGATGCGGTGACCTGGTTGGTGATTGAATCGCCTAATCCCTGGTCCTGCGCGGCCATGGGGGAACTGGTCTCAGTGCTAACCACGGTTGTGGTATCTAAGTTGACGCAGCCGTTAGACCGCGCTCACTTGGAAAGAATGTTTGTCAGTGAGACGGCTTAGGCTCTTTCATTGTCTTTTTCTTTGGAATTGAACTAAGAGCAACCCGCCGAGTATCACCCAAGCAAGAATGGTCAGCCATTCGTCAGGCCAGACGAGCGCGCTATCACTCCAGGGAAAAAACCCGGCAAGCAGGGCCAGGGACATGATGATGGCACCGTAACCGACCAAGTTTGGATGTGAGACCCGAAAAGGTCGAGGCATCTCTGGTTCGTTCTTACGGAGTGCCAGGAACGAAATCGCCACGAATAGAAATGCGATGGTAACCGCAAAACTACTCGTGTTGATCAGCCAGACCAAAATCGTACGACCGAACAGGGGCGCGATGATCGAGAGCGCACCAATGGTGAGAATGCCGACATAGGGCGTGTGGTATTTAGGGTGTAATTTGCCAAACGCGGCTGGAATAAAGCCTGATTCGGCAAGCGCGTAAAGAACCCTCGAGGCGCCCACTACGAAAGCATTCCAGCTAGTAAGAATGCCGCATACGCCGCCAAACACCAGGAAATAGCCCGCGTTAGGGTTCCCCCAGAGGTGCTTAGCCGCGTCTGCTGTTGCCATGGTTGACTCTGTGAGTAACTGCCCAGGCAGGCCAAATCCCACTGCAGCGGAGACGCCGATGTACCACAATACGGCGCAGAACACCGAAATGACCAAGAGACGGCCGATCCTATTTGGTGGTAGATCAATCTCCTCAGCTGACTGGGGAATGACATCGAAACCGATCAACATTGCCGGTACCATGATAAATACGACCACGATGCCGCTAACGTTGTTGCTGAGTAAAGGTTGGCTATTGTCGAGCTCGCCGAAAGCGACGACGCCAGAGATTAGCAGTGCGCCCGATAGCAATATGAGCGCGGTGACGATGGTCTGCACAAAAGCTGCTGTTTTAATGCCGACATAGTTTGTCCAGGTTACTAAAGCTGCCCCGAGTGCACCGATGATTGCAAAACCCACATCGACATCGGATCCGAGTACTGACCAAAGCGTGCCAATCCGGATTTCTGGGAAGAGGTACTCGATTGCCGTTGGTAGCGCAACAGATTCGAACATGCAGACATTCAGATAGGAAAAGAGCAAGGCCCAGGTGCAAACAAAGCTCCAGTTGGGGCCCAAGGCTCTATGGGTATAGACGTGTTCTCCGCCTGCCTTAGGCATAGCTGCGGCAAGTTCACTATAGGTTAGGCCGATCAGGGTGATCGCGAGACCGCCAACCGAGAATGCGATGAGTGTGCCTAGTGTACCGGCTTCTGATATCCACACGCCGGTCATGAGCACCCAGCTCCAGCCAATCATTGCGCCGAATGAGAGTGCCACGACCTCTCTGGTCTTCAGGACTTTGGCAAATGTTTGTGTGTCTGTCATTTCGCGAGCTTAGGTTGAAAGAGAATTGAATGCCAGCGAGCCAGGGGTCAGAATGTAGCTGGAGGTAATCGTGGCATATTCTTTAACGTTTCCGCATCGACACAAAACATTCGAACTTAGACTAACAGATGACAGCGCGATCGAGCTTTATCTGGATGAATGTCTGCGTAAAAGGCGCGAAGCCAGCGATCGAGAGCCTCAGTACGTATGGACGAACGTCGAGCTCGAATGGGAAGAACACCATTACATCGAGGTGCGGTTTTGGGCGTCGACTGGTCGCTTACAAATAACTGTCAACGGTGAGGAATTGTTAGTGCGAGAGCCTTGGGTGGCAGTCACCGCGTCTTAATAACCAGAGTCTCAATGCCCCGCCCGCAATCTCGATTTGGTGGGCGTTCACAGACTGGGATTGACGATTACCTTGGCGTAGCGCTCGGGGTCGGCTAGGGCGGTAAACGTAGCAGCGACGTCGTCTAAACCCACCTCGTGAGAAACAAGTCCGGCAACGTCGAAAGTGCCATCTGCAATAGCCTGGAGACTTCGAGAAAATTCGTCGGGGGTGTAACCCAGAACAAATTGAATGGAGAGTTCTTTGTTGATTGCTATCAAGGGTCTCATGTGGTCCGTTTGCAGACAGACGCCAACAACGACGATGCGAGTATCTTGTGGTGCTTTTACAAAAATATCGTCGATAACACCTGGAACGCCGACGCACTCAAAAACGACCAGTTTGCGGTTACGCAGATCGGGCGCCTGAAAGGGGTCTTCAGTCGCAGGATCGCAGACCCAGTCCGCACCTTGAGCCGTTGCAAATGCCCGCCTACCGCTGGAAAAGTCGGCTGCTACAATGGGTGCCATGGCTTGCGCTTTCAACGCGGTGATTACGGCTAGGCCAACAGGGCCGCAGCCCAGAACGAGAACTGCCTCATCCCCTTGGAGCTGAGCCTTCATGACTGCGTGATAGCCGACAGCCAATGGCTCGGTTAAGGCGGCAGCGGTTGCCGGGGTGCCCGTTGGGACGGGTAGAAGCATGCGTTCGGACAGAACCATATGCTCAGCAAAGCCACCGGGCGTTTCGGTGCTGTAACCGACAGCCAGATGATTGCGGTCTGACTGTAAGCGGACAGGTATTGAGCAGACCAGTTGCCCCACGGCGTGAGTTTTATCCGTTTTTGGCCCATGCTCTACGACTTCGGCACAGAATTCATGACCCAACACAACAGGATCGAATGTCGTTAGTTTGAATGCGCCGCCTGTCTCGATACTGGTTTGTACAAAATCGCTAGTATGTTTGGCTGCATGTAGATCAGAGCCACAGATACCACAGGCTTTTGTCGAAACGAGGACTTCTCCGTGACCGGGTTGCGGCGTTTCGATGTTTTCTACCCAAAGCTTGCCTTTTTCCATGAGCACTGCGCGCATAATGTCTGCCTGATCTACGTAGAATGAAGTTGGTGGAATGAAAGTTGGATCTTCCGCAAGATTACCTAAAATAGCCCTTTCGTGTCTTGCGCAAAATTGAAGGATACAGTGCACTCGTCGGATACAGACAAAGATAAGGATCAACAGGTCGATCGGGAACTGCTTGCAGCCCGGTTTCGTCGTGATGGCTTTGTGGTATTGAAGCGCGTGGTCTCGGCAGAGCGATGCACGAGCCTGCTAGCGCACCTCAAAGAAGAACTTGATCCTTTGGTCGGTCCCGTCGAGTTTGAGGTTGACGTGGGATATCCCGGCGCGCCTACCGATCGTTCGGAGCCTGGCGGTGAAACCCCGCGCAGGCTTCTTCACGCGTATACCCGAGGGGAGGCCTTTAGAGACCTGGCCGAAGAGGCAGAAATAACAGAGCTGATTCGTTATCTATTGGGAGAAGATGTTCGCCTTACGCAATGCCATCACAATTGCATCATGACGAAGTACCCAGGATTCTCCAGTGCTACGGCATGGCATCAGGATGTCCGCTATTGGTCGTTCGATAGACCTGATCTGATCACAGCGTGGATAGCTCTGGGTCGAGAGGAGCGTACCCAAGGCGCGCTGCGGGTCATTCCGCAAAGCCATAGACTGGAACTGGATCGGGGTCGCTTGGACAAAGATTTGTTCCTGCGTCCTGAGCGCCCGGAAAATAAAAAAATGATTCGCCAATCAAAAGAAATTGAACTTAATGCCGGTGATGTGTTGTTGTTCCACGCGCAACTTTTTCATGCCGCAGGAAAAAACTTAACGGATACGCCCAAATTCAGTGTGGTTTTCAGCTATCACGGCGACACCAATCTGCCGATACCGGGCACGCGTTCCGCAAAATTGCCAAGTTTCGCTGTTGTTCGGGATGTCAAGACGCCGGATAGCAGCACATGAAAGAGGACGACGAGTTATCAGAAGAGGCGCTCTTTTTAGCAGCCATGCGAGATGTTGCCCCGGTGGGGAAAGGGCGTAAGCAAGAGCAACGGGTGAGTGTGCAAGATTCGCCAGGACGTCGCCAGCGACGAGAAGATGCAATGGGTGTTGGCAAAGATGCTGTTGACCCTAACTTTTTGACGTTAGCCGAAGTCCCACTAGTCGAGCCGCTAGCGCCGGTTGAATGGAAGAAGGATGGTGTGCAAAACGCTGTGTTCAAAAAACTTCAGCAGGGTGGATATCCGATTGAAGCAGCGTTGGATTTACATCGTAAAACAGTGAAAGAAGCGCGTGTGTTGTTATTCAACTTTATCGCCACTATGAGTGCGCGAGATCGCCGCAGTGGACTCATCTCACCTGGCAAGGGGGAGTTCAGCGAAACACCGGGCAGGCTTAAGAGTTTTGCGGTTCATTGGTTGCAAGAACATCCTGAAATCATCGCTTTCTGTTCGGCACAGAAGCAACATGGCGGTGTTGGCTCGATTTACCTACTCGTACGAAAATCACAGGCCAGCAGTGAGCTGAATCGCGAGTTGCACGAAAAAGGCTAGTCGCAGCGATAAGCCCTGAATTGTTGTGTCCCGTTGCGGGGTTCGCCAAGCGCAACTATGGCGTTTGCCCCCATTCTCGCGGCTTGGTTACGAGCCAGATCGATCAACTCTTGTTGCACTTTTTCAGAGCCTCGCTCGATAACGACTTTGGCCCGCGTTTGGCTGTCAATTTGTCCTTTTGGCGTACAGTGGGTAACGTCAGGGGCCCTCGCTTGAGTAACCATCGCACCACTTTCGTTAACTTGGACGAAATTACAGCCGGCCATAACGGTGACCATTACCGCGATCAGGGTTGAACGGAGCACTAAATTCTGCCTTTGCCAAGTTCAAGAATTCCGCGTCCGATGTTCAGGCGCAGAACGTCTGAGGCGCCTTCGGCCAATCGCCAGGCGCGGACGTGCCGGTAGAGGCGCTCGAGAGGATGCCCCTCAACCAATGCGACCCCGCCCACCAACTGGATGGCGGTATCGACTAGTTCGCCGATCGATTCGGTGGCAAATGCCTTGCACGCCATCGCTTCGTTGACAATGTTTTCGCCGGAATCGGCCAAGCGTGCGGTCCGATAGAGCATGCTCCTTGCCGCATAGGCCTTGATGCGAAGGTTAGCGTAGTGCCACCTGACGACGTCTTTGTCTCCACGTGGCGTGCCGGATTTGTCTTTTGCAAGTAGATGCGCATTGAGCATGTTAAGCACCCAAATCATATAACCGCAGGCCTGCGCGGCGAAAAGCATGCGAGTATCACCGATTTGGCGCATGGCACGGGGAAGACCTTTACCTGGTTCGCCAATGATTGCCTCGGTCGACACCTCAACGTTTTCAAAGCGAAATGCAGCATGGTGGCTGCCGTCTAGGGAGCTGAACTTTTGATCTAGAATCATGCCATCGAGGTCTGTGTCTAGTACAACCATCGAAGGACCGCGGTCTTCAATTTGTACCAGAGCATTGATGAAGTCAGCTTCAGCACCACCGGTGACATAAGACTTTTGGCCATTTACCGTCAGCTTGTTCTGTTTGATGATGCCAAATGTTGGTCGAGCAACGTTATCGGGTTCGGTAAAGCCGAAACTTGATCGCTTTTCTCCGGCCAGTAGAGGCTCGAGGTGGGTTTCTCGTAGCGAGTTTGTGACGCCGCCAAGCACGCCAGGACTTGGGCCAAATACCGCATCCATGTATGGTGCGTTGTGCGCGGCAAGCGCTTCGCGCACGATTGTGAGTGCGAGTTGATTGGCTTCCGTGCCGCCAAAAGCAGCGGGTTGGGTCATGGTGAAGAAACCAGCGGCTTTGGATGCCGCTCGGACACTAGCCCGTGCTGCCTCGGGCGAAGGATGCTGTGCGAGCATCACGTCCTGGGCCAGCTGATTTGCGCGCTCCGCGAGTGAGCGTTGTGCTTCGTTTAGTGACTCAGGCAATTTGCGATTCCTTGTATTTGGTTGGCTTTTGCCATTACAGATTAGGTGCAATGGTTAGAACAACAATGAGCAGCATCGCCAATACCATGGCGCCGAAAGCGTACAACAAGTAGCTCTCTCGTTTAGCATATTTCCAGAGAAGGGCTTCAGTTTCCTCTGCGGTTCTTGTCGATGCTGTCGTTGTCATGCGGTATCTGGTAATCCCCTCGCGTCTCGGTAGCCGGACAAAAAGTTCTGGCGTTGCGTCGAGACGACGAGCGACCTCGGCAAAGCTAATTCCTGTTTGTCGTGCGACCTGAGTAGGATGCAAAGCTTGGCCGCCGCCTTCTACAAAGCAGTAGTAGATATCCAAGATCCGGCGCACGTTGCCGCGAAATCTAAAGTTGAATGGAATGATGCCAAACACGATTGTTACTCGCTCAGTTGTTGTGCGGTGAGTGGCTAGTTAGCGACTCAAAAGTTAACGACCATTTTTCCGGTATTTACCCCCGTAAAAAGCCCAATGAAGGCCTCGCCGGCTTTATCGATGCCATTGAAGGTGGTTTCTTTATAGCTGATTTGGCCACTCGTCACCCAGCCTTCCATGTCTGACCGAAAATCTGCCGCTAGGTGGTTAAAGTGGCTGACGATGAAGCCACGTAGCGTCAGTCCTAAGCCAATCGCGACTGCGAGATTGTTTGGGCCTGGGCGCGGTTCAGTATCATTGTATTGTGCTATCGCGCCACACAGTGGTATCCGGCCAAACTGGCGCATGTGCATCAGAGCGGCTTGCAGATGGTCAGCGCCGACGTTGTCGAAATACACATCAATCCCATCTGGGGCGCCTTCGCGCAGATGAGCGAGGATAGAACCCTCTTTGTAGTTGAACGCGTAGTCGAAGCCGAGTTCGTTACTTAATAGATCAACTTTGTCTTCGCTACCAGCGCTGCCAAGGACGCGGCAGCCTTTCAACTTGGCGATTTGCCCAACGATGCTTCCGACGGCGCCTGCGGCACCAGAAACGAAAACGGTTTCGCCTTCCTTTAAGGCGCCGACTTCTAGTAGACCCACGTACGCGGTCATACCAGGCATGCCGATGGCACCGAGATATGCCGAAGGTTCTGCAACGAGTTCTCCGAGTTTTTCGATGCCTGCCGTACTGGCGGTAAACGCTTCTCGCCATCCGTGATGGCTTGTCACGTGGTCACCTTCAGCGAAATTTGCATGGTTCGATTTTGTTACCCGACCAATCGCGCCGCCCGTGAGAACCTCACCAATTTGAAACGGAGGCACGTACGACTTTCTGTCGACCATGCGGCCGCGCATATATGGGTCAACCGACATGCAGAGGTTTTCGACCTGGACTTCACCGTCCGCGGGATCGGGCAAATCAGTTTCGATAACGGCAAAGTCTGAAGGCTTCGGCATGCCTTCGGGTCGCTCATTGAGTACAACAGCTCTGGTCTGCATCGGGTTTCCTACGTAAGCAATAATATTGAGGAGAGTCTACCAGCTGATCATCGTCGAGATGACAGGATTTCGCGGTCTGTGAGCCACTGGATTAACTAAGCACTCTGGATCCAGGCTGAGGCGGATTTTCGGGGGGACCCGCGAAGCATTGAGCGATGCGCATCCAGGCGGCCGCATTGTCACCTGAGACGCGCAGTTGCGTGTCCGCGACGTGCCGCACTTGGGTGACGACCTGGCAAAAATCAACGGCACTGCCGATGACTGAGTGTGCAGCTTCGGGGTCGTGCCAATGCCACTTCGCCCCGGATGGCGAGATCAGTTCCACGTAGGGTACCTCCTCTGGTACCTCTAAATCTCGATTCTTAAATGCCCAGCCAAAAGTTCTCACGCCAATCTCGACGATGTTCCGTAACCGATCGCTATGCGTCCGTTCAACGTTCATGAGATCGTAGATCTCCCACCCATGCGCCCAAGTTTCCATTTGGCGAGCAGTCGCAAACATGCGGGCCTTCATTCCCGGTCCTGCCCAAACGAATCGCTCAATTGGATCAGCGCGTTCTAGCTCCACGCAAAGTGCGAGAAACGTCGCGTGCCATCGTTCTAAAAGCTGTGGGCCTGTAGGTGGGTGGCCGCCAGCGGCAAGCCAACTGGTGGTGTACTTCGCTAGCGAAGAATGGCGAATGTTAGCCATCAAATGATGGAATTCGTCAGCACTGCGGAGCGAAGTTAACGCCATATAGTCGGAAAAATGAAGATGTGCAACAACGTCCCAAGTCGTCCAGCGCTTGAAGTTGGTGACTTGAGTCCAATAGCCCGTGTCCATTTCGACTAAAAGGCCAAAGAGTGCGTCGCCCTCGGCGGCCAGGTCTCGTACCGCGATGGCCAGTTCTGTACCTGAGTCTTCTGTTGGCATGTGTCCTCCCTGACATGAATGTAGCAAGACGCAGCTGCGAGAAGCAAGGTGTGCGGTCCTGTCTGCGGTGCGCTGGGGAGGTTGGTCTGCGAACAAACAACAACGGCGCCCAAGTAGGCGCCGTTTTTTTGCTAGTACGAGCACTCATATAGAGTGTCGTCTTGGCAGAGCTGACTCAGAACTGATTCATCGTGTTGGCGGTACCACCTGCAAGGAGCGCTTTCTCACCTAAGAAATACTCTTTATGGTCATCACCAATATTGGATCCAGCCAGATCTTGGTGCTTAACTGCCGCGAGGTCGCTGCGGATCTCTTGACGTTGTACGTCACGAACGTAGGCCAGCATACCCAGGTCACCGAAGTATCCCTCCGTGAGATTGTCTGTCGACAGTGCTGCGGTGTGGTAGGTCGGTAGCGTGATCAAGTGATGGAAGATGCCAGCTTCTCGAGCGCCATCCCTTTGGAAGCTTTGGACCAGACGATCAGCTTCTTGAGCGAGTTCCGAATCATCGAGTGCGATGTCCATTAAGCCTTTTTCGTTGATCGCGGGATCCGGATAAGCGGAGACATCTTTGCCGGCTGCTTTCCAGTCTTGGTAAACCTGATCACGGAACTTCAATGTCCAGTTGAACGAAGGAGAGTTGTTATAAACAAGTTTTGCTTCTGGCCGAACTTCGCGCACGCGGTTAACCATTTCAGCAATCTGAGACACGTTGGGGCGTTCTGTTTCGATCCAAAGGAGGTCAGCACCATGCTCGAGGCTCGTAATGCAGTCGAGAACGACTCGGTCTACGCCAGTGCCCTCTTTGAATGCATACAATCCATTGTCTAGGCGCTTTGGCTTCGCCAGCTTGCCAGCTTGGTGGATGGTGATGTCGCCTTCTTCCAGTTCGCTGATATCGTTAACCTCTTCCGTGTCTAAGAACGCGTTGTACTTAGAGCCTAGGTCTCCGGGGGAAATAGAAACCGGTACCTTTTGCGTGAGGCCGGCGCCAAGTGAATCGGTGCGAGCAACGATGATACCGTTATCTATACCGAGCTCGAGAAATGCATAACGAACGGCATTGATTTTGGAAACGAAGTCTTCGTGCGGAACGGTTACCTTGCCAGCCTGGTGGCCACACTGTTTAGCATCGGAAACCTGATTCTCGATTTGGATTGCGCAAGCGCCGGATTCGATCATCCGCTTGGCCAAAAGATAAGTGGCTTCTTCGTTTCCAAAGCCAGCGTCAATATCGGCGATGATTGGTACGACGTGCGTTTCATAATTGTCAATGCGTTGGAGAATCGAATCGGTATCAGCACCGCTGTCTCGTGCTTCGTCGAGTTCGGCGAAGACGTGGCGCAGTTCCCGAGCATCTGCTTGCTTAAGGAAGGTATAGATTTCTTCGATGAGTTCAGCAACTGTCGTTTTTTCGTGCATCGATTGGTCGGGTAGCGGACCAAATTTCGAACGTAGTGCTGCAACCATCCAGCCGGACAGGTAAATATAGCTGCGCTCGGTGGTTTGTTGGTGGCGCTTAACACCCATCATGACTTGCTGCGCGACAAAACCATGCCAGCAACCCAATGACTGAGTGTACTTGCTGGTATCGGCGTCGTACGCGGCCATGTCGCGACGCATAATATCTGCGGTGTGCTGCGCGATTTCCAGGCCGGTGGCAAACCGGTTTTGTAATTTCATGCGCACAACGTATTCGGCTTTGATTGCGTGCCATTCTTCCTTGCCTTGGATCTGTTGGCGGACGCTTTCGATCTCATCAAGATATGCGGACATTTTTTGAGCCTTCCTAAGAAACAGGGCGCGGAAGATAGCAATGGTATCGAATCAAAAAAATGGAATAAATGAAAAGAAATATATTCCGATTGGGCATGCTATGGGGGGGTAAAACTTGGCAGTTCGAAGGCGGCGAAAAATTCGCGGACCCGACCCTCCGCACCGCCGATGGAAACGACCCCTTCGCTGACCGCGCTCCAAAAAAGTAATCTACCTGACAAAATAGATGCCCAGGTTTCTGGGCTCATGGTGAGAATCAGGTTTGCCTGAGAACCATCTGTGGGAACCGCGACTTGGCCACGAATCTTTAGTCCACAGCGATTTCCGTCTGCGAAGTGCCAGGCGATTTCGTCCTCGATGCCGATCGCACGATCGGGATCAAGCAGGACGCGCAAAGTGGCAATAGAGCGGGCGGGTGCTGCGAGTACTTGTGCAAAACCAAATCGATGGGTTCTGTGTCGGTCTAAGTTGATCGTGCCTTCTAATTCTAAAGCACGGGTCAGGCACCAATTGCGAATGTTTGCGGCACTAGTTTGTTGGGCGATGTTGCGCAAACAACTCGCGAGTGTGTCTCGGTCTGCCTGGGTCGTGGAACCACTTCGAACGAGCCAAGTCGCGAGTTCTAGCGCCCACCGAAGGTCGTCTTTTTCGATTGCCTCGGCGATCTTCGCCTCGACATTGGAAAGGCCACCGAAGCCAGCGATGAGTCGATCGTTACGATCAACCGTATTGAGTGGAAAAAGATGCGATTCATCTTCGTCAAACCATCCAAACAGACCGTTGTGAATTTGCCGTATGTGGTGTTCGGCCACACCGTAAAATTCTTTGGTTAAGGCCTGTTCCTGAAACCGCTCGGGTAGGTTGATCGCGTGTGTGGCTTCCGCCAGGGTCGCGCCTTTGTTGGCTTGCCGAACCGTCTGATCCCACAGGAACTGAATGCTGTCGCGATAGTTGAGGACGCTGCTGCCAAGGTCGGGATCAGAGAGGGGCGGGCCGTGTGCCCCAATAAGGTGTTGAGGTTCGAAGTCGACGATCTCGTCGAGGCCAGAAAGGAGGATGCGCGGGTCTCGATACTCCTCGCCGCGAATCGCGAATATATTAAAAAGAGCGGGCCAAACAAGATTATTAACACATAATCCTAATTCAGGGAAAAATATAGTAATCGAGTCAGTGGCGTCTGATGGTGCGTGCAGCATCAAGACATCTAGCCCAGCGATTGTTGTCTGCATTGAATTCGCAAACGTCACATTTGCAGGCAGGTAGCCGGCAGTAAACGGGGCGTGGCTCGGGTTTCTGTAAAAGAGCCCCAGGCCGCAATGCAGGAGGGCATCTGACCCTTCATCAGCAAGCATCGTACCAAACTGTTGCACAAGTCCCCTGCCCGAGCGGGGCGCGATTTCACCGCCAAAACGAGACAAATTTGCAGCGATTCCCTCATGGCCGTAGATCGCGAGGTGCCCGAGGCCGCCTTCGTTGAGGATCGCTTGAGTGCCGTTGACATAGTGGAAGTGGCTATAGATACACGCAACAATCGGCTCAGCGGTGACCGCCCGCAAAAACTGGAGAGCTGCGTCCATCTCCTCTACGCTTTCACCGCTATCTATCGCAATGATGCCCTGCGGGCCGCGGACAAACGTTTGATTAGACAGTCCGTTGCCGACCAAGCACCAGGCATCGTCGCCGACTGGATAAAATTTAAGTTCGAGACGTTTTCGGTGCTGAATCGCTTCTGGATTCGCCACCTGCCCCCTCGGTCCCGTTTGAAGCTGGGTGGTTGGCGAGTTGGCGTTCGAAGAAGGCGGAGATAACTGATGCATCACACGGGCTTAGTGGTTGGTCGGTGTGGCATGATAGCCGCTTCTCTAGTCCGAATGATATTGAGTAGATGCTGGAACTTCGGAGTGTCTCTATGGGCGGCCTGCCCATGGGCGACGAAAAAGATCGCCAAAAAGCAGATGCGCGCTTCGATCATGTGTTTCATGCCGGTGAAGTGTGTGTGGTGTTGGGCGGCAATCGAGCGGGCAAAACCGATCTCTGTCGCTATATCGCTGGCTTGCCCAGTAAATTTGTCGGGTCTACGCACCTTGATGGAGACGCCCTGTCCCCAGGTGATCGCCGCTCCGTGGCAATGGTGTTTCAGGCGTTCGTCAATTATCCGAATTTATCGGTGTTCGAGAATATTGCAGCGCCACTGAAACATCGAAAGATGAACACGTCAGACATCGCTGCGAAGGTGCAACGGTATGCGGAAATGTTAGGCATCGCTGACTTTCTTGCGCGCAACCCCGGGGAGTTATCGGGTGGACAACAGCAGCGAGTGGCCATCGCCCGGGCATTGGCGAAAGAGCCCCGGGTATTAGTCTTGGATGAGCCGCTTGTTAACTTGGATTTTAAATTGCGAGAGCGATTGAGCCGAGAACTCATCGAATTGTTGAAAGAGACTGAATCGATCGTTGTCTACGCGTCCAGCGACCCCCGTGATGCTTATTTGATGGGGGACGAAGTGCTGCTTATGGACGAGGGCAATAAGCTACAGTCAGGCAAGCCGATGGCGGTCTATCGTGAGCCTAACTCCTACCGCTCATTAGCTATTACGTCAGACCCGCAGGCAAATTTTTGGCGAGAGGGCGCTGATACCTTAGCCGTGCGACCGGAGCATATTGGCTTGGTGGGTGGATTAGATGATGTTGTCATAGAATTTCAAGTCTTCGGTGTCGAGCGCAGTGGTGCGAAAACACTGGTCTTTGGCTTGCCTTCGGACCGCAAATGTTCACAGGAGCACTGGGCAATCTGGTTACCGGGATCTTTGGCACAATTCCCTCACCAAGATTGGACAGAAGGCGCGCACAAGCGGGTCTATATAGATCCTTCAAATGTGCATCGGTTCGAGGCGACCTAGTGGCGGCGATTGAACTTGCGAATGTTTCGTTCGGCTATCCATCAGATCCGAGTGTCCGGGTGATTGACGGCTTGTCTTTGTCGATAGCGGATGGCGAGCGCCACGCCATCCTGGGCGCATCTGGAGCCGGGAAAACGACGCTTTTGAATTTGTTGTCGGGAATCTTTCAGCCCGACGAGGGACAAATTCTCTTTGATGGAGAAAATGTCCAAGGCATTGGACCGGGTGCTCGCTCGCTGACTCAGGTTTTTCAATTTCCGGTGCTCTATGAATCCCTGTCAGTCTATGAAAATCTGATCTTCGCGTTAAAAAACCGAGGCGAGTTCGATGCTGAAGCGTCAAAGCGAGTGACCGAAATAGTCGGTGAGCTCGGTTTGCAGGAGAGCTTAGAACGCAAACCCGGCCAACTGGATCTGTACCAAAAGCAGTTGGTTGCTATGGCGAAAGCGATCGTTCGAAGCAACACGCGGTTAGTTTTGTTGGATGAACCGCTCACTGCCGTCGACCCGATCCGAAAATGGCAGATGCGCCGGGTTTTGCGGCGAATCCAATCGAGGTTCGGCATGACCATGGTCTATGTGACCCATGACCAGACTGAAGCGATGGCCTTTGCGGAAAAAATATCTGTCCTGACCACTGAAGGCATTGCGCAGACCGGGACGCCAGACGAACTTTATGAGCGGCCTGAGACGCCATTTGTCGGGCACTTTGTCGGATCCCCGGGGATGAACTTTTTACCCGTCGAGGCGCTCGCTCGCGATGGACTGGTGGGTAACGGTACGACCATGATTGGTTTCCGCCAAGATTGGGCTTTGATTGAAGCCGTTGGTGGCCGTCCAAAGGATCTTTTTGATGTTACCGGCATCGTGCGCGATGTGCGCCTTACCCACACGTATGCGGGGCTGGAGGTCGGCTTGATCCATCTGGAAACTTCAGATGGTGAGATTGTGGTTGCCGGAGGAAAGCTTGATATCGGCAGTGAGGCTGGTATCCGCATACATAAGGTTGTGCGCTACGAAGATGGGCGTTTGGAGGCGACAGATGATCGTTAAGCCGCGCCGCGACAAAGCCTGGCTTGGTGTGCTACCCGTATTGCTGATTGTCGCGTTTAGTGCCGTGGTGCCGTTAATGACCGTGGTCAATTACTCGGTGCAAGACGTGCTGGATTTTAATACACGCTTCTTTGTCGGTTTGGAATGGTACGAAGCTACACTCACTGATCCACGTTTTCAGGCAGCTTTTTTTCGGCAGTTGGCGTTTTCCGCAACGATCTTGATCATCGAAATCCCTCTAGGAATATTGGTCGCGAGAGGGATTCCGCGGACGTCAAAGTACACCGGGCTTATCATAGTGCTGCTTGCGATACCGTTGCTCATTCCATGGAATGTTGTTGGGACGATCTGGCAGCTTTTTGCTCGTTCAGACATCGGTTTGCTTGGCGTTGTACTGAACAGTGTCGGCATCGATTACAACTATACGTCTAATCCTGCGGATGCTTGGGTGACACTCGTTGCTATGGATGTTTGGCACTGGACTTCGCTCGTTGCGCTCTTGAGTTTTGCCGGGTTAAGTGCGATTCCGCCAGCGTTCTATCAAGCGGCAGAAATTGATGGTGCTGGTTCGTGGCAGATATTTCGATTTGTGGAGTTACCGCGATTGCGGTCGGTGCTTGTCATCGCGGTGCTGTTGCGATTGATGGATTCCTTCATGATCTACACCGAGCCCTTTGTTCTGACGGGCGGCGGACCGGGAAATACAACAACATTTTTAAGCCAGTATTTAGCAACAATGGCGGTTGGCCAGTTTGACCTAGGCCCTGCGGCTGCGTTTTCGGTCGTTTATTTTTTGTTCACGCTCCTGTTTTGTTGGCTGTTCTATACCAGCGTTATACGAGAAGATGATGGATAAGATTTGTCGCATATTATTAGTTAGCTACGGCGTTTATCTGCTGATACCGCTTTATTGGCTGGTCATGATCTCACTGCAGGCGAACGCCGACATAGTGAGTGGTTTTAGTGTCGTTCCAGAGGCGGTTTCATTGGCGAACTTTACCGAGATCGCTGCGAGCGCGGTTTGGCGATCTGCATTTGCTAACTCCTTGAGCTATGTATTGATCAACAGTGCAATTTCGCTTCTCGTTGCTATTCCAGCCGCTTACGTGTTTTCCCGCTATCGTTTTTTGGGTGATCGTCAGCTTTTCTTTTGGCTTCTCACGAACCGCATGGCGCCACCCGCGGTATTTTTGTTGCCGTTCTTTCAGCTTTATTCGGCAGTGGGCCTGTTTGATACGCCGTTTGCGGTTGCGTTGGCACATTGTTTATTTACGGTGCCGCTCGCGGTATGGATATTAGAGGGTTTCTTCTCCGCCGTGTCGCGTGAACTCGACGAAATGGCCCATCTTGACGGCTTTGGTTTTGTCGAATTTTTCTTAAAAATATTTATCCCAGTCAATCGAGGCGCGATAGGCGTAGCGTTTTTCTTTTGCTTCATGTTCAGTTGGGTGGAACTGTTACTCGCGCGTACGCTATCTGGTAGTGCCGCTAAACCTGTTGTGGTGGTGATGACCCGTACGGTAAGCGCTTCGGGTCTTGATTGGGGCGTATTGGCGGCGGCTGGTGTTCTCACGGTTATTCCCGGCGTGTTCGTTGTCTGGTTTGTCAGAAAACACCTTGTCAAAGGGTTTGCGTTGGGTAGGGTCTGATGGCATGGATGGCATGGACAGGACCGACGCTCGTCTTCTTTTCTAGCATCGGCATTGCATTGGTAATTATGACGCTCTGGGAGATACGTTCCCCGACGCGATTACGACGAGGATTCTTACCAATCAGCACAACCCGCGGTGATCGATTTTTTATCTCTTTGTTGAGCGCCGCATTCATCCACCTGCTCTGGTTAGGCATAATCGGGCAAGATGTTTGGCTTGCCTCATTGCTCGCTATCACGTGGGCATGGATACTCATGCGCTGGGGTTGAATTTCCTAATGAACTGGAACAATGGATCTATGAGAATTTTGTACGGAGTTGTGTTGACGTCTTTTCTGCTTAGCGGTTGTGGCGGGGCGGATCAAGATCCCAAGACGGGTGGTGCTTCTGTGGACTACGCCGCCAATGCCGCCCGTTGGGTGGAGACCGAATTCTCTCCCTCAACTCTTGATCGAAACCAGCAGCTCGCGGAACTGGGTTGGTTTACGCAAGCGAGCAAGCCGTTTCGGGGTATGGAGATCAACGTCGTCTCGGAAACACTGACAACACATGAATATGAAAGCGAGACGCTGACCAAGGCGTTCTTTGATATCACCGGGATTAAGGTCACGCATGATTTGATTCAAGAAGGGGATGTCATCGAGAAACTTCAGACGCAAATGCAGTCTGGTGAAAACGTTTATGATGCCTATGTGAACGACAGCGATCTCATCGGAACCCACGCGCGCTACGGATATGTCGTGCCGTTGAGTGACTTTATGGCGGGTGAAGGTGCCGCCGTGACATCCCCAACGCTCGATCTAGACGACTTCATCGGTATCTCATTTACCACGGGACCCGACGGCAAGATTTACCAGTTGCCTGATCAGCAGTTTGCCAATTTGTACTGGTTCCGCTATGACTGGTTTAGTGACCCAGAGCTGCAAGCGCAGTTCGAAGCAATCTATGGTTACCCCTTGGGCGTGCCGGTCAACTGGTCCGCCTATGAAGACATTGCTGAATTTTTCTCTGTCCACGTCAATGAAATCGATGGGGTAAAGGTCTATGGACACATGGATTACGGCAAGAAAGATCCATCGCTTGGCTGGCGTTTCACAGATGCTTGGTTATCTATGGCGGGTGCTGGCGACAAAGGGATTCCCAATGGCTTACCGGTTGATGAGTGGGGTATTCGTGTCGAAGGCTGCCGCCCAGCAGGATCCTCTGTGTCACGGGGTGGCGCGGCGAACGGGCCGGCTGCGGTTTACTCGCTAACCCGCTACATCGATTGGTTGAAGCGCTTTGCACCGCCTGAGGCATCGGGAATGACGTTTTCGGAAGCGGGACCCGTACCTGCTCAAGGTCATATCGCCCAACAGATTTTTTGGTACACCACGTTTACGGCTGACATGATTAAACCTGACCTGGCCGTCGTGAATGCGGATGGGACGCCGAAATGGCGCATGGCGCCTTCTCCCCATGGCCCGTATTGGGACGAGGGGATGAAACTGGGTTACCAAGACACGGGATCTTGGACCTTGCTATCAAGTACCCCCGTTGAGAGGCAAAAGGCGGCTTGGCTGTATGCTCAGTTTGTGACCGCTAAAACCGTCAGCTTAAAGAAAACGGTTGTTGGTCTGACGCCCATTCGCAACTCTGACTTGAATTCGCAAACCATGACCGAGTTGGCGCCGCGGTTGGGGGGGCTGGTGGAATTTTACCGCAGTCCCGCGCGGACACTATGGACCCCGACGGGTACAAATGTGCCTGACTACCCGAAGCTAGCACAGCTTTGGTGGGCGAATGTCGCAAATGCGGTAAGCGGTGAAGTTAGTCCGCAGGCGGCAATGGATAGTCTCGCTGCTCAACAAGACCGCGTGTTGGAGCGCTTGGCGCGACATGACGTGATGGGTGACTGTGGTCCTAAGTTGAACGCAGAAAAGGATCCTAGCGTTTGGTTACAGGCTCCAGGAGCGCCGAAGGCAAAATTGGCGGAGGAGAAGCCGCCGGGACAAACCATCTCTTATGATGAGCTGATCGCGACATGGTGAGCGTATAGATCAGTGTGTGGTTAGCCGATACTGAAAGGAATGTCGCCAAGCGGACCAAAGTCGCCGCGATAATTCCCAGATTTTGTCGGTGCAATCCCGCCAACTGAACCGGTCATCAGGATGTTGCCCGAGGAGAGTTCATAGCCAACGGTCAGCAGCGAGTTTATCAGCCAAGCCAGAGCTACCCTTTGGCCGCTCATTACGTCTCCGCTGCGACCGCTAAAGACACGATCGCCAGAGAACTCTAGCGCGACTTCGATCTCGTCGACTTCGGTTGCCAACGGATTAAAACTAGCGCCTTCAATGAATCGAAATGAGGCGGCGTTGGTAGCGATGAGATCTAATCCACTCGGTTTGGCCGTTAAATTTGGTCGAGCAATTTCAATCATGATCCGGCAGTCGTCCATTTTTTCAAGGACTGAATCTGGAGACACCGGTGTCGTTACATTTTGCGCCAGTTTGAATCCAAGTTCTGTTTCTAACACGCCGCCTCCAGGCACGGCGATTTGAGCGCCGGGGCTCGTTCGGCCGTCATCAAAAAGAACGCCGAAGACGGGGCTTTTGATACCCATGGCTTGTTGAGCAGGTTGTGCCGTTAGTGCGGCTTTGTAGCCGGTGATGTTACGACGTTGCGCTTTGACGAATGCCAGTTGTTGCACATAGGCGGCCTCGACCGTGGCGTCAGTCGTTTGTTCGGCGAAACTAGGGTATGGGGCTTCGGTTTCGGCAGCGTCTAAACAGGCTTGTACAAATTCACTCATGGTGTAATCCGACATGACAGGTCATTGATTGCATCTTAGTATCCGGCCTAACTACTGAGTTGTCTAACTGGTTTATGAATTACGCGAGGAGAGCGCATGTCTGACGCATACGAAATACGAGATGAAGCAGCGCTACGATCTGTCATTGGTCAGGAGATCCCGGGGATCGGCGATAAAAATTTACCGGAGCTCAATCGGTTTGCCCGCGACTTCATTGCACAATCGCCG
>JAQWQN010000096.1 GCA_029244465.1 Pseudomonadales bacterium | reverse complement strand
TAGCCTGGCCGCGAGACTGCAACTGCTTTCGGCACATACAGTAGGCTACGAACCTTTGTTCCATCCGCCGAGGCTACCAACACTTCAGAGCGCGCGACCGCAACTGCATCGGCGTCGCCGAGGGTGACATTCTCCTGCGTTACACGGCGGAACGCGTGCAGCGTCTCGCTAATTAATGGCGTCTCCGGGAACGCGTCAACAATCGGGTGTAACTCTGGATCCAGTAAGTGTTTTGTTGATTTCATTGAACTTTCGCACCGCGTGTAAGTTACCCCCATCGTAATTCACGCACCCTCAACCGTACAGCGTCAACCCCGTGAGATTGTCCAACCGCGCATAAAAACAGCGATGGTCGACTATCGCTGAGATCGCGCAAAAAAAATCAACCGCCAAGAATGCTTCAATCGGGGCAGGTGCACCCGCAGGTTTTTAACTTCCAGGTGCGCAGGGCAGGTTGGTCAAACCTTGTTACACAGCGTGCCGACACGTTACTCGGTAGATCGAACGGCTTTTCCATCGGCACCACGGTAGACTGTCTGTTTCGACAATCAGTCAATCGCCCATGAGCATCATCCGCCAATCCAGCGTACCGCTTTTTCTTGTATTCGCTTTCTGGCCGCTATCCGTCATGGCCGACCTAGCGGACAACCTCCGCATCAACCAGATACAGTTTGTTGGCAGCCACAACAGTTACAAGCAGGCAATGTCACAAAACCACTTTCAAGCACTCACGAAGCGAAACCCAACCGCTGCGCGTGGACTACAATACGCGCACGTCCCGCTTATCGATCAACTGAATCTTGGCATTCGCAAACTCGAACTTGATATCTTTTGGACCCCACCCTGGTTCACCGTCGGCCATGTTCAAGAAATTGATATGAACAGTCACTGCGCGACCCTAACTGACTGCCTCAAAACCCTTACCCTATGGTCGCGACACAACAACACCCACGTACCAATTTGGATAAGCCTCAATGCCAAGGATGCCAACATAGCGGGTTTGCCTAAGCCTAAGCGTTTCACCGCCGCGGCTTTTAACACGCTCGATCAAACCTTGTTGACCCACTTACACGGCAAATTGATTACGCCTGCCACAATCAAAGTGAATGAGCGGCCAGCATGGCCAACGCTTGCCGCCAGCCGAGGCCAATTTCTTGTTATTCTGGACGAAGGCGGCGCCAAGCGCGATCTCTACGCTCAGCACTGGCGCGCACGGCCCATGTTCATCAACGTTACTCGAAATCACCCCGCTGCCGCAGTAATGATCATTAATGATCCGGTGCGCGCTATGGCACAAATTCAAACACTGGTTCAGCAAGGCTATATGGTTCGAACCCGCGCTGATGCGGATACACAAGAAGCGCGCAGCAACGACACTGCGCGCAGAGAAGCTGCCTTCAAATCCGGGGCTCAGGCGGTCAGTACGGATTACTATCTACCAGGGCAATCATTCGACAACGACTACGTCGTCAAAATTCCGGGTGAAATCCGTTGCAACCCTATTTCAGCCGCGCTTTTATCTGCTGAACGCTGCCAGGGCCCCTTCGAGTAGCCCGCATATCGCCTCGCCAGACCGCAACGCACAGACCTCTTGGTGCCCGACTCTACGGCGCTCCAGCGAGCAGCTAAGGCGCAACTTGCGACATAACCTCGGCACCAAACAGTTCTATCGTTGGAAACAGCGCTTCATCAGGAATGCCGCCCAAATCGAACATAAAAATCATCCGATCAAGACCTAGTATTTCGCGTGCCTTCTCGATCCGTTGAACGACTTCTGCAGGGCTTCCAACCAAAGCAGGACCTGCCGTCAACCGTTCATAATCGAACGTGAACGCATCGGCATGCGGCGTGTAACTCTGGATCAAAGACTGCACCCACTCCCAGTAGTTTTGATACCAGACTCGAAACCTCGTGCGGGCCTCCTGAGAATCATGCGTAACATGTGCATGACAACAAGCACCAACAACCGGTGCGCCAGCATGGCCTGCCACGGCCCATTGTGCGCGATACCGATCAGCCATTGGCGCGAAGACTTCCGGTGCTGCGAAGACACTGGGCAACATTAGAGGACAACCCAATCTTGCCGCCAGGTCTATGCTTTCGTTAGAGGTCCCCCCACCAATCCAAACCGGTAAATCGCCGAACGGTCTCGGTCTGGAGGTTTCGCCATGCAGCGGTCGCAATCCATCGGCGTGCACATTTTCATTACGCAATAAAGCAATGAGTAGCTCAACATGGTCAGTAAACAGTGCCCTGCTCTGCTTGGGGTCTTGGCCGAAGATCTCAAAAGTACGCGCGAATAAACTACCGCGCCCAGCCACTATTTCGACCCGACCCTCAGACAGGACGTCGAGCGTGGCATAGTCCTCTGCCACCCTGAACGGATCCAGATTTGCGACCAGCGTGACGCCCGTCGAGAGACGCAGCGTTTGCGTACGCTCACCGATTGCTGCCAAAACCACTGCTGGTGCTGACAATTGATAGCTACTGCCGTGGTGCTCACCCAAGTGAATCGCGTCCATGCCAATCTGTTCAGCCAGTACCCCTTGATCGACGAGCGTTCGGTGGCGCTGCGCCTCAGAACGACATTGGTCCGTGTTGGGATCTGCGAGCAAATCACCTAGCGAGAGTAAGCCAAATTCCATGCCGCAGGTTCCCCAGTACTTTACAGTTAGCGCGAACTGCGAAAGCCTATCAGCCCTTTTTCTATCTGTCGCCTCTCCAGCCTCTAACCGGATCCTGCTAATCTAGGGGGAACTTTCCCTGCTGTGGTTCAATCGCTGGCACAATGCCGACGAAAAGGGCATCGCGTTTCAATCACCCCAAGGCGCCTCTATCACAAATCTAGCACGGCGATCACTACCTGCAGTGACTGACCAAACAGAATTAAAGCTCGCGATCGCTGTTGTTTTGGCAGGCTTGTTGTACCTTGCGGGCTCTTTACCTTTCCTGACAATGTCGTTGGACGGTGTCATCTATGCCGGCATCGCGCGCGATTTAGCCGCAGACATTGGCAGTTTCTGGGCATTGCCCTATTTTGATAGCAGCGTAACAGCGTTTACCGACCATCCTCCGCTGGGTATTTGGTTCTTAAGCTTATGGTTTGGCATCTTTGGTGACAGCTTTTGGGTCGAGCGCCTGTACTGCACAATGATGGCCATCGCTATCGTCGCCGCCATGGCCCTCCTTTGGTCTCGTTTAGACCGCAGTTCTGGCGCCTCTAACGTTGGATTTGTCTGGGCGCTCCTCATGCTGTTTCTCATGCCCGTAACGACCTACACGCTGCGCAGCAATGCGTTGGAACTGCTCATCGCCCTGATTGCTATTCTCGCAGCCGTGGGCGCCTTGGAAGGCAGGACAAAAAATCTGTGGCATCCACTCGTTGGCGTCTTGGCAGCCATCGGCTTTCTGGTTAAAGGTCCTGTCGGTCTTTTTCCGCTGGCGATGCCATTTGTCTTTGCGGCGCTTATGGATAATCAAATACTAAGGGGTATTCGAAGAAGCACCATGAGTAGTTTCGTCTGCTTCACGCTGTTAGCCAGCTTGCTTTTCTACGAACCGGCACGAGACCACCTCTTCGCCTATTTTGATCAACAGATACTGGCAAGTTTGACTGGACAGCGTGGCAACGACAACGATCGCATTTATTTACTGCAACACCTCGTCACTAATCTTGCGATCCCTATGGTGCTTTCCCTGGGTTTGATATCGCTTAGATTGGCTGTCGCGCAACGCGCAGGCGGCGCTACAGTCTCCCAGTTACGCCCACTTTCTTCAGGCGCCGCCTACCTACCCTCAAGAGACACCCTTGCAATGATCGCAATCGGGCTCATCGCGTCCTTGCCGCTGTTCATCAGTCCGCGGCACTATCGGCACTATCTATTTCCTTGTCTGCCGTTTTTTGCGTTGGCCGCCGCAATGATTGTGCAACCGAAACTTCAACTGAACCCAAAGTGGGCGCGACGCCTGGTTACGATCCTCGTTCTCTCTCTTGTTGCGCGAACAGCACTAAATTTCGGCTTGCCGGGTAAGGATGCGGCCATTCTGAACAGTCTGGAGATCACGGCAATCTATGCGATCGAAAGTGAGGTAAACCAATTGGGGTTCTGTCAGCCTGACCCAATCCGTCAATCGTATTTACGGCGATATCATCAGCTGCAAAGCACCAGCCAAGACCAGGGACAGATGCTGCTTTGGGTTTGCGCTGAAGAACGAACCCCTAAGAATGCGGAGAAACTTCGGTCTCTCCCAGATGGTACAACCCTCTGGCGTAGACTCAGCCCAACAAATCCTTGAGCTTGTCAGCAAGCACCTGAATCGAAAAATGTTGTTCTATGCGCGCCAGGCTCCTCGTAGCGAGTTCAGCGCGATCAGCATGGGCCGCCCTTGCTAAGGCATCAGCGAACGCGCCGGCTGAGTCTTGTGCCGCGAAAAAACCCAAATCGCCCAGCACATACTCTGGTCCATAACCACGCAGTGCCACAACCGGCACGCCAGCCAGCATCGCTTCCAGCACAACCATCCCGAAGGCTTCGACTTCGGCGGTATGTAACAGAATATCAAATGCTTTGAAGACGCGGATTGCATTGGGAACATGCCCGGCAAACCAAGCATTCGGAACCGCTTGCATCTCAAGTTTGGCCCGTTCCTCGCCGTCCCCCAAAACCACCAAACGGCTTCGAGGATAGCGCTCGGCGAACCCCTTGAACGCATCAAGTGCAAGGTCAGGACGCTTCTTGTAATGCAACCGGCCAACGATACCGACCGTCAAATCATCGCCGTCCAGCTGCAACTGCTCGCGCGCTTCTACTCGGGTCAGAAACACGCGCTTGGCTGCCGCCACATCTACGACATTTTGTAGCACAAGCGGATTCCCCGTAATCTCGCCGAGCTCGGCCGCGAGGGCTGGGGCGATACCGGCAAATCGACACGAACGGGAAAACAAAGCCCGGTGAACGCGGCGCGGCCAGCGCGCCAGTAAACCGTACTCATGCGCAACCACTACGCAACGTTTTCGAGCAAGCCCTACCGATGCAGCCGCGCGGTAAGCTCTGTATCGATGGCAAATCACTAAATCCCAGGGTGTTGTCGCAAACGGTGCCATCGCGGCGCTAATAGCTCGGTGACTCGCCAGTTCCTGCACGCCCAGATACGTGCTACTCAACCACTCCAAGCCCCTCGCTGGGCCGAGGTAAACGGTTACAACTTCACAGCCAAACGTCTCTGCGGCAATACGGTAGCGATCACACAGTTCACCGAAAGGGCTGCTATCGTGCGGACAGATTTGTAATATTCGCTGCATGAGTCCGTGTCATTTTCAAGCAAATTCAGCGTGCAATGCTAACACTCGGTTACCCTCTGGACCCTAAGCAAATATCAGGCCTGTACTCATTATGCTCAAGGCGCGCATCACTGCCAAATCCGAATCAACCTGCGCTGTGTTAGACAGCCGGATAAGAAGCGGGTAATACTCTCATCCCAACCGCGAACGAGCGTATAGCGATGTGCACCTCCCACGACGTCGAGAACGAAACCAATAGCGATGATCCGCGCAGCGGCTACGCATTAGCCGCGACCTGGCCACACTACCCTACGGATATGGTTTTCGAAATGGGGTCCGGGGTTGCTGTCGATTCGAAGGACGTCATTTATCTTTTCACGCGCGATATTGAACATTGGGCCGCTCACCCGCTCGCGCTCCAAGACAAAATGGGCAAAAGCTCCATTTCAATGTTCACCCGCGCGGGTGACTATCTTGGCAAATGGGGGCCATCTGACGAGCGTGGCTTTGCCCTTGGCGCCCACACGCTCTACATCGAAAAGGATGGGATGTTTTGGACCACGGACCGCGACGGTCATACCGTCAAAAAGTACACCCCTGATGGCGAATTACTTTTAACGTTAGGGACATTTGCTGAGTGGGGGGACGACGCTACGCACTTTAATGGCCCAACAGCGGTTGCAGTCCAGGCAAACGGCAATATTGTTGTTGCAGACGGTTACTGGAACTCCCGTTTGGTCTGGTACAGCCCGGAGGGTGAGTTCATCAAGACCGTTGGCGGCTGGGGTCGGGGCCCGGGAGAATTTAATACGCCACACGCGCTGGCGATCGACTCGCAAGACCGCCTGCTGGTGGCCGACCTGTGTGGTGGTAATTTTCATGACTATATGACCGTACCCGGCCAGATTGAACCCCGCCGGACCAAGCCTGCTGCTGATTGCCAGCATCGCATCCAACGCTTTACCGCTGCAGGAGAGTATATCGACGAGTGGACTCACATCATGCCCTTGAGCCTCGCCACTCATGACAATAAAATATATGCGAGCGACCACATGAGCAATCTTGCCATCCTCGACGAAGATTCAGGAGCAGTGCTGGATCACGTGGAAAAAATCGCAATCTATATTCACCAGTTAGCAATCGACAGTCACGGCGATCTATATACTGCCTCCGTGTATCCCGAACATGCTGGCGAAGCGCGGGGACGCGCGGGTCCCTCACACAGGCGCTGGCGCCGCACCTTAACGGGCCAGGAGGTCAAATGATTATCGTTGTTGCCGCATTAGAGTTCGCCAACCAAAAGGATCGTGATCGCGCCGTCACCCTCACCACAGACGTTCAAATGGCGACCCGCGTTGAAGAAGCAGGCTGCCAGGACTATTGTTTCGCACCAGACCCCTCTATACCAACACGAGTACAGGTCTACGAATTATGGGACTCAAGCGAAACTCTCGCTGCGCACTTTAGACACCCTAACTACGACAAAATGGTCGAACTCCTCGCCGATGCAAACATTGTCTCAAGTGACAACCAGGCCTACCTCGTAGAGCGCGGGGAACCTGTCTACGGGCCCGATGGCGAGCGAAAAACAGAGTTCTTTGCCAGTTGAGTATCAAGCTGCAAACACCCGCCAACACAGTCTACAGGAACGCCACTCTCTTCACGGCTGAAAACGAAGCGGTCATTACCGATGGCGCCTTATGGGTAAACAACGGCATCATTCGCTATGCTGGGCCCACAGCCGGCCTGCCCGACACCCCGGCAGACACAACGTTCAACGATCTGAACGGGCATTTCTTGATGCCTGGCATGACGGAAACACACGCACATCTTTCCTTTGCCGACGCCAGTCCTTTCGCTATTGGTGCTACACCCGTTGAGCAAGCAACGATCACAGCCGTTGGTAATGCCAAGCTTATGTTGAACGCCGGGTTTACTGCAGCAATCAGTTTCGGCTCAACCTACAAAATTGATGTCGCCCTTCGTACCGCCATCAACGCTGGCCAGTTGCCTGGTCCCCGCCTGTTGGCCGCAGGTCGAGACCTCGGCGCAACAGCAAGCAACGTTGACGCTCCCGGCGGCCTGAGCCAGATCGCGGACGGACCCTGGGCACTGCGTAAAGCGGTGCGCGAGCAACGCCGCGACGGCGTGGATGTCGTCAAGATCTTCATCGACGGCGAAGCCATCAACCCAACCAACCCACCAGGTGAATTATCATTCTGTGACGAAGAAGTCGACGCTGTCGTGCACGAAGCGCATCGGCGCAAGATGCGAGTCGCCTGCCACGCAAGGTCGGCCGCCGCTGTAAAACAAGCGGTTCTGGCCGGTGTTGATTTCATCGGTCATGCCAATTATCTGGACGACGAAGCGATCGACCTGCTCACCGCCCAGAAAGAGCGCCTTTTTGTCGGTCCCGCGATCGCGTGGGAGGTGCAGTACCTGGCGCAATGCGAAAGCCTGGGCGTGAATCGCCAAACGGTGATCGATCAAGGCTATGAAGCTGAGATTGAGGCGACCATAGTTACCGTCGCGAAGCTGCGTGAGGCAGGTGTCAAGTTGGTAGTCGGTGGCGATTACGGCATTTCCATCGCCCCGCATGGCACTTACGCGAAAGATCTCGAATATTTTGTTGAGCTGTTTTCAATGCGCCCGGCGGAAGCCCTACTCTGCGCAACTCGCAACGGCGGCCAGGCTTTTGACGTAGAAGGTCGCGTTGGGACTTTAGCCAAAGGTTCGATCGCAGACATCGTCATCGTAGACGGCAATCCGCTGGACGACATACGTATTCTGCAAGATCACAGCAAGTTGACCATCAGCAAGAGCACAGCTTCATTGCACTAAGGTATGCACAACTATTCATCGAGCAGCAGGCTCAAATTCCGGCCTAATTCTTTGCTTCTACGCTGCCAATCCGGCATGTGCATGCCCATGAGGGCATGGAATCGGCGTGAGTGATCATGATGTCGCAAGTGACACAGCTCATGCACCACCACATACTCAATCAGACGAATCGGCGTCCGAATCAAATGGGTGTTCAAAGATATGGTTCCCTTGGAGCTGCAGCTACCCCACTGACTCTTCATAAAACGCTGGCGCCATTTTGGCAAACACCCGTCAAGCCAGGGCAGATGCAGCTGCGCCGCAAGCACCTCAGCGAACACCAACTCCGCGCGCGAGGTATACCAAGTTCGAACCAACTCACGAGTGGTCGCTTCATCGCCGGCTGGCACCTTCAAGATCCCGTCGCCCAACGCAACACTCGACCCGGCATACATTTCCATAATTAATGGCTTCCCCAGGTAGAGGACAACTTCACCGTGCAGGTAACCCATCCTCCCTAGGTGAGCGGTTTCTTCCCGCACTTTGTTGATCCGATAACGTAGCCATCGAGCATGTTCACGGACCAATGCTTCGATATCTTCCTGTACTGTGTGCGTTGGCGCATCGAGTACGGCGTGACCGGCTGGATCAATCACAATCGCGATTCGGGTCTTGCGCCGTTTGTTGCGACGTAACTCAACCGGAATATCATCGACCATGATAAGCCCTGACTTGCGTTCCATCGGCGCGAGCTCACGAGCATAGTCTTCCCCATTTGGGCGCTGGTACAAAAGCAGTTCTCGGATTGGCTGGGATTGGCAAGAGATTATCGCCGTTTTAGCCAATTTATAGCTAGCTCCTGACGAAAAAGGATTGCCCCCCGGCGCCCCTACTGCGCGCTCTATGGATGGGCTATGCTGCTGACCAGACATCTACCCACGAGCGAAGACATGTTACGCCTCGTCGCTACGACGCTACTTCTGATTTACAGCCTCTCATCGTATGCCGGCGCGCTGATCACCAAGGCAGTGATTTACGCTCACAAAGCTGGCATGGCGAATGACCTCCTGGTGATTGCGGACGGCGGACACGGATTTAGCGGCGAGGACAACGAGGTCGCAGGGGCTGCAAGGCTGGCCTGGTTCCAAGACCATCTAGTGTATTAACAGAACGTGCTCGCAAGAGAGAGTTTGAGACCTACAAAAGCAAATGAACGAAACAACTAAAGACGATTTTGCAAGCCTGCGCTTGTCCTCAGGCTTGCTCGCAAATCTAAACAAGC
>JAQWQN010000085.1 GCA_029244465.1 Pseudomonadales bacterium | reverse complement strand
TTTCCTATTTATTGTTGTTGCCGTGATTTTTGCGGCGACCAGCTATGATTCTGCATCGTACACTTTGGCGACATCCGCGACGCGTTCTCTGGCGGAAGGAGAAGATCCAAGTCGCGCGCACCGCATATTCTGGGCTTGTCTTCTGGGCCTGTTACCAATCACATTGATCTATATGGGTGGGTTGCGACCCCTGCAGTCAGCGGTGACGATCGCCTCGGTGCCGTTACTGATCGTGCTATGTGTGTCCACGTATGCGTTGTCGAAGAATCTCAAACAAGACGCACAGGCGGTTTCCGAAAAGCAGCCCTAAAATTGCTCGGCTGTCAGCGCGCCTGTCTGTCATCACGAAGGGGCGGAGGAGGTAGGCAGTATTTTTCACGATTTATGAAGGGGCACAAGTTTGGGGAGGTCCTCGGGACGAACACTGCCCGCCCTACTCGCCTGCCTAGTGTTGCTAAACAAAACTCTTCAACCCACTGGCCGTGCATTTTCTAGCGAGTCGTTGTGATTAACTGCGACCGCCGCGTGTGACGGTGGTCGTAACAGCGACACCTAAGTCCCCAATGGCCTTTTATTTTGCGCACGAGACCGGGGCGGTTATCGACCGATGGTCCTAGCGGAGTGCCAGTGCTCAAGCAGGTTTGTCAGCCATTGCTTGTGCGAACAGACCGACGTGGCTTACCAACATCTTTCGTCTGGTACTGACTCTGTCGGTTTCTGTGGCATGATCTGGTTCGGCATTTGGTTGAGCGCGGATTTTGCACTATGAACATTGATACCTTTTTTACCGATCATTGGAAAGAGATCGAACCAGAACGGATTACTCGATACGAGGAAATGTTCGTTTGGCACGACGCGCAACGGCTGCTCGTCGAGGGAGCGGGAATTGAGGTTGGTCATGAGGTTGTCGACCTCGGCTCCGGGCCGGGGTTTTTTGCGAGCGGACTAGCTCAAATTGTTGGCGATGCTGGTCGAGTTCATGGTGTCGATATCAACGGAGACTTTGTAGACTCGGCACGATCTCGCTTCTCTGACCACGACAACATGACTTTCTATCACGTGGAAGATCATAGACTCCCGTTCGATGACGGTCAGGTTAACCGCGTAATCTGCAAGAACGTATTGGAATATGTGCCTGATCTTGAGGCCACGCTAGCAGAGGTTTATCGAGTCACGTCGCCAGGGGGGCGCGCACATGTAATTGATAGCGACTGGGGATTTCTTGTTGTGGAGCCGTGGTCTACAGAGACGATTACTGAATTTTTTAAGGCGGCGTCTCCGGCATTTCGCGAACCCTATATTGGGCGACGTGTGGCAGGCGCCCTAAAGAACGCTGGTTTTGCGAGAGTCCAGGTCAAGTTGTCACCATTCGTTGATCAAGCAGGTCGGGGCTTGCATGTGCTGCGCAATATGGCGAGCTATATCGAGGCGTTTGACACGCTACCCAAGGCAAGAGTTGAAGCGTTGTTGGCTCAAGTAGAACAATCGCTGGCGGATAATAATTTTCTCTTTGTTCTGCCGCAGTTTCTTGTTACCGCTTACAAAGAATAGGGTGAACGAATGGCTGAACTAGCAAAAGTAGTCGACTCATCGAGCGAAGTCACACGGGCACTGATCGACGCCCTTGGTGCGGAGACAACTTTATTGGATGAGGATGTTAACGCGCGAGGCGCCGGGATTTGGCGTACAGATACTATTCGGGCGCAAGTCCTGGTCCGTCCAAAAACAACCGAGCAAGTGGCGACTGCGCTTAAAGTTTGTCATATGCACGAGCAACCTGTGGTCATTCACGGTGGTCTCACAGGTTTAGTTGAAGGTGCTCTCACCAATCAAGGCGATGTCGTCATCTCCTTAGAACGAATGAACGAGATTGAAGAAGTCCTAGCGCTGGAACGCACCATGATTGTGCAAGCCGGCGTACCCTTGCAGATGGTCCAAGAGACTGCTCAGTCGCATGGTCTCATGTTTCCGCTAGATCTGGGCGCTCGTGGTTCCTGCACGATTGGTGGCAACATATCTACCAACGCAGGCGGTAATCGCGTGATTCGTTACGGTATGACGCGAGATATGATTTTGGGTCTTGAAGCCGTTTTGATGGACGGTACGGTTGTCAGTTCCATGAATCAGATGATCAAGAATAACGCTGGCTATGACTTGAAGCAGCTCTTCATCGGTACAGAGGGCACGCTTGGTGTTGTGACCCGAGCTGTATTGCGCTGCAGAGAGGAAGTGAGGTCACAACCCACGGCGCTTGTTGGTATTGCTGATTTTGATCACCTGGTCCGTTTCCTTAAGCATGCAGATCGTGGTCTTGGCGGCAATTTGTCTGCCTTTGAGGTGATGTGGAATGACTACTACAGGCTCGTTAGTTCGCCGCCGGCGCAAAATTCAGCACCTCTATCGTCTGACTATGGTTTTTATGTCCTCATTGAAGGTATGGGCGCGACGGAAGACACGCTGATGTCGATGCTCAATGACGCTTTTGAAGATGAGCTCATCGCTGATGCGGTCGTAGCGCAGTCGGAAGCCCAGCGTATGGATATCTGGGCACTGCGAGATGATGTTGAGCAAGTATTTCAGTTTGCGCCAGCGATGTGGTTCGACGTTAGCCTGCGCATTCCGCTGATGGAGGACTACGTCGAAGGTGTCTACGCGAGGCTTCAATCTGAGTTTGATGATGCAAAGGTATTTACACTTGGACATATGGGAGATGGCAACATCCACTTTGCGATTGCGCCAGGTGACGACAGTGTCGATACGCGACGACGTGTTGAAGCGTGTGTCTATGAGCCACTTAAACGGATTGGTGGGTCGGTATCTGCAGAACATGGCGTCGGTCTGGAGAAGAAACCTTATTTAGGATTAGTGCGAGACGAGACTGAAATCGATCTGATGCGACGCTTGAAACAAGCACTCGACCCTAAAGGACTGCTAAACCCAGGCAAGATCTTTGATGCCTCATGACGGAACTTCACTATCAATCGCTATCCGAGGTTTGCCGCCAGATAAAGAGTGGTGCGCTAGACTCCGTTGATGTTACCGCTCATCAACTGGCACGGATCAGTCAGTTAGAGCCTGAACTGAAGAGCTTTGCAATGGTGCTTAATGATCAGGCGATGAAAGATGCCCGAGCACTGGATGCAAAACGCGCGGATGGCGCATCCCTCGGTCCTTTGCACGGTGTACCTATTGGTATTAAGGACCTTTTGTTCACCAAAGGATTAGTGACAGCGAGTGGTACGCAAGTCATGGCAGATTTTGTGCCTGAGTATGATGCGACGGTGGTTATGCGCTTGCGCGAAGCGGGTGCTGTCATTGTCGGCAAGACGCAGCTGACTGAAGGTGCTTTTGGTGCTCACCATCCGGCGATTGAATGCCCGAGAAATCCCTATGAAATAAATCACTGGCCGGGGGTTTCGTCATCTGGGTCTGGTGTTTCTGTGGCCGCCGGAATGGTCTTTGCTGCCTTGGGTAGTGATACTGGCGGCAGTATTCGATTTCCAAGTGCGAGTTGCGGTCTTGTTGGCATTAAGCCCACCTATGGTCGTGTCAGCCGTTATGGGGCATTTCCCTTGTCTGAAACGCTAGATCATCTTGGACCCATGACACGGACGGTTGAAGACGCGGCGCGAATTCTTGGGGTCATTGCCGGGCGAGATGTGAATGATGCAACCAGTCTGGATTCGCCAATACCCAATTACATGTCGAATGAGGTAGATCTTCGTGGGACCAGAATCGGTATAGACCAGACCTACTGCATGAATGGCGTTCGGCCGGAAGTTGTGGCCGGTCTTGACGAGGCTATTGGACAGCTTATCGCCTTAGGTGCTGAGATTGTGGCGGTGAATATGCCCTCTGAATACCATGCCCTCGTCGAGGGTTGGGGCGTTACCTGCGGTGTTGATTGTGTCAAAGCGCATGCCGGTATGTACCCCGAGCAAGCCCATCTGTATGGACCTTCGTTGTCGCGTTTGTTGGACTTAGGTTTGGGCGTTGAGCAAGCGCGTTACGAGGAGCTCGAACGTACGCGTAGCGCATTTCGGCATGCGCTAGATCGTTTGTATTCGGATATAGATTTGATGATCTCACCGTGCATGACCACGCTGCCGCCAACCATCGCGGACATGGAGAGCGATACCGGTTTTAGTGGCGATGGTCTCGCGCCCTTTATCGTGTTTACGGCGCCATTCGATTACTCAGGCCATCCAACGTTAACAATGCCGGTCGGACTTGACCAGAGCGGTCTTCCTCGGAGTGTCCAATTCATTGGTCCTCATTTGGGAGAACGCCAGCTGATTCAGGCGGCGCTGGCGTTTGAACGCGCGCGGGGCGCTACTGTCCATCCACCGATCGCATAATCGGTGCGTCAGCTGAGACTAAAAATATTTGGGGGAGAAATGAACTGGATTCGAGTTGCAGGCGCATACACCGTCTTTTTGCTGATGCTCAATGGATGTGGGTCAGATGGTGAACCGACATCAGTGACAGCAACAAACGGAGCCGGCGATGTAACGGATGAACGCATCATCAACCAATCGTTCGCTGAGCCCGGGAGCTGGCTCAGCTACGGCCAAAACTATAAAGAACAGCGTTTTTCATCCTTGATGCAGATCAACAAGGAAAACATTGAACGCTTACGCCTTGCCTGGTCGCTGCCGATAGGTGGAGCGACGGAGCGCATGCAAGGAACACCTTTAGTTGTGGATGGGGTCATGTATGCGACCAACGGATGGAGTGTGGTCTACGCCCTAGACGCCACCACCGGTGAAGAGTTATGGCGCTACGACCCTAAGACGGATCGAGAGTATGTAAAATATTCGTGCTGTGGGGGTGTTGTGAATCGTGGTGTGGCCGTTTCAGAAGGTCGCGTTTTTGTTGCAACTTATGATGGTCGTTTGGTATCAATCGACGCAAACACCGGGGAAGGTCTTTGGGATGTGGATACATGGCACCCCTCGGCCCTGGGACGTTTCAATATCTCTGGGGCGCCCAGAGTTGCTGCTGGCAAAGTTTTTATTGGCCAAGGCAGTTCTGAAAGTGGTCATCGCCGCGGCTATGTCACTGCATATGATGCGATCACTGGTGAAGTGGATTGGCGCTTCTATCTTGTTCCTGGCGATCCCAGTAAACCGTTTGAGCACCCGGAAATGGAAATGGCCGCCAAAACGTGGGGTGGTGAGTGGTGGAAATACGGAGGCGGTGGTACTGCCTGGAATTCACTTGTTTACGATGAGGAACTGAGCACGTTGTATATCGGTGTTGGTAATGGTGCGCCGTGGCCACGACAAATTCGCTCGCCAGGTGGCGGCGATGACCTGTTCTTAACTGCGATTGTTGCGGTTGATGTCGAAACAGGCGTTATGAAATGGTATTACCAAACGGTGCCCGGCGATAACTGGGACTACTCCTCCGCGATGGATATCACGCTGGGTGAGTTAGAAGTCGATGGCAAGTTGACCAAAGTCCTGTTGCAAGCACCGAAGAACGGTTTCTTTTATGTGCTCGATCGCACCAACGGCGACCTGCTGCGCGCACACCCCTATACCGACGGCATTACGTGGGCAACGCATATCGATATGGAGACGGGCCGACCCGTCGAAAACCCGAATGTTGTGTTCGAGAAAAACCCTGCTTGGATCCTGCCCGCAAACGCTGGTGCACATAACTGGGAACCTCAGTCGTGGGATGCGGAGCAGGGAATCATGTACTTCTATTATCATGATTACCCCAACTTCTATGCATTAGACGAGCAGTTTGTAAAAACTGGCAGATACGAAATCAACGAGGTGGGGTTGAGTCTAGGTATTGCGTACGGCCCCTATCGGGAGGCACTCGCGAAGACCGCCAATGAGCGTCCGCCAGCAGAAGGGTATATAACCGCCTTCGATCCGTTAACTGGGGAACACAAGTGGCGGCACAAACTAGAAAGTGTCTTTAATGGTGGTGTCCTAGCTACTAAGGGTGGTCTGCTTTTTCAAGGTGAAGGGACCGGTGTCTTCGTGGCCCGTGACACTGACGATGGCACAGTGCTATGGACATTCGATGGCCATGGTTCTTTCTCTTCCAGTGTCATGACGTATATGGTCGGGAGTGTGCAGTATGTCGCGACAATGGTTAGTGGAAGCCGCGCGTATGATCGTCCAGGAGAATTGTTAGTGTTTAGCCTCGATGGTGATGCGCTCCTTCGAGAGCCTAACAAAAGAGATTTTTCGATTCCTGTTCAACCGCCGCAAAACGCCACGCTAGAGCAACTCGAGGAAGGTAACCGGCTATATCATGAGCAGTGCGCAATCTGTCATCGGAGTCTAGGTGTACCTTCGATCGTCGCTTCTGCCGCGCCTGATCTGCGTATGATGTCCACCGAGACCCAAGCGGCGTTTGAAGCAATTGTGCTCGGTGGTATGAAGAAACCGCTGGGAATGCCGAGTTTTGCGGATGCTTTGGATAGGACGTCGACCGCCGCCATACAAGCTTTCATCTCGTCCAAAGCGTATGACGCGCGCGAAGCGCAATCGGCTAAGCGGGCCGCCGAGCAAGCCGACATGGGAGGAGAAAATGCCGCGCCGAGAGGCTAGTTCTGAGCTTTTAGAAGGTCGGCTGCTTTTTCAGCAACCATAATGGCGGCGGCGTTGGTGTTGCCAGAGACAACGAAAGGCATCACCGATGCATCCGCGACGGAAGGCCCCTTCACGCCCATAACTTCAAGGTCAGGGTCGACGACTTTGCCGATCGCGCAGGTGCTCGTTGGATGATAGGTGGTGCTCGCGGCATTGCGGATGTACTGCAAAATCGCATCATCATTGGTCGCGTCTATTTCAGGTGCCGGAG